>NZ_VKJN01000060.1:0-532 GCF_007197875.1 Brevibacillus sp. LEMMJ03
GAATACGTTCCCGGGCCTTGTACACACCGCCCGTCACACCACGAGAGTTTGCAACACCCGAAGTCGGTGAGGTAACCTAAACCACCCCAAAAAGTATTACTTTTTGGGGACCCCGGTTGGGAGCCAGCCGCCGAAGGTGGGGTAGATGATTGGGGTGAAGTCGTAACAAGGTATCCGTACCGGAAGGTGCGGATGGATCACCTCCTTTCTACGGAGCTTGACAGGTTTGATTCTATTCGGTTTTGAGGGAACATTTCCCCTCGCGTGTTCGCTTAGGGGCTCCGAACAGGATTCGGTATTGCGCCGAGAAGCGACACGGCAGCTTTGAAGTAAAACGGGGCTGTAGCTCAGTTGGGAGAGCGCCTGCCTTGCAAGCAGGAGGTCATCGGTTCGATCCCGTTCAGCTCCACCAGATATGTTCCTTGAAAACTGGATACTGCATGGAAAGCTGAGGATTTTCCTGTATGCATTAGTGGTTAAGTTACTAAGGGCACACGGTGGATGCCTTGGCGCTAGGAGCCGATGAAGGACG
>NZ_VKJN01000061.1:0-528 GCF_007197875.1 Brevibacillus sp. LEMMJ03
CGCTCCGATTTCTAGGCGGTCCGCTGCATACGGAACATCAGGCGGGTTGTTCGGGTTAGTCTGAAGCGGAAGTGTCGAGCTCTCATGCATGAGTTTCCATACGTCACTGTGTTTGTGTTTCGTCATCCCGACCGTGATAATTGGGACATTCTTCTTGAAAACAGTGATAACAGCTCCGTTCCCCGTAACCTCTGTCCCTTTCGCTGTATACCCGTCTATGATTTCTGTCCCGGACGAGGAAAAGATGTCTTTTCTCATTCTGCGCAAAATGAAATAGAGACGTTTGTCGATCTCACTAGGAAACGACTTTCTAACATGCCCGGTGTTCAACGTAACGTGACGAATGTACGTCATAACTCACCACCCTTGAGCTTCCTGCCTAGATTAATGTTTACCTTTTTTAACATATTGACCTCTCCTTTTCCGTTCATTTCTCTAAATCGCACTGTTGTGTGGTTTTACGCTTTACATATACATAATATCATCTACAAAAAGATATGTAAAGTTTTTTTTAGGATAAGTGCCTCT
>NZ_VKJN01000062.1:0-516 GCF_007197875.1 Brevibacillus sp. LEMMJ03
TCCTCCAGTGTTTTTCGGTAAGGCAAGTGTGCGAGTTTGGTGCGTACCTCCATATTCCGTTTTTGACGTTCCGCTATCTCTGCATCTAGAAGCATGTTGAGAAAGGACAGATAGGTGGGCTGTCCATGACTTGCCGCTTCCAAATGGGCATCCAAGAGTAGAGCCGCTTGCTGAAGCCCAAGTTCCTCAAGACGTAGCCGTGCTTGTTCCAGTTCAATCATGCTCCCACCCCCGTCAGCTGCTCATAGACATCCAGCGAACGCACTTCCACTTGCTGCGATGAAATCTGTCGGGCTTGCGGACGTGGATAGGCATATCCTTGAGCAGTCGTAAGACCTGCATACTGGTTTTCACAAAAAACAGTTGCACGGGATCGATAGACCTTTTGGTGTCGAGCAATACATGTGCTGTCGGCCCAGATTTCCACCCACCCATTCACTTCTCGCACGGTACCCTCACGTCCACTATACCTCCATGGAACCCCATATCGTACACCATCGTAGCTAACAAATCCGT
>NZ_VKJN01000063.1:0-516 GCF_007197875.1 Brevibacillus sp. LEMMJ03
CTAAGGGTTAAGTAGGTGGTGTGCTGGCGCTGTTGCGCAATTGCAGATCCGAGTCACTTTCTCACCAGACCTTTCAGCGCAACATGTCAAGACACATCGACAGTCATATTCGAGACTCAAAATGTCTGGATGATCGACATGTGCAATTAGGAACACAGGAGACCAAGAACAGGTGGTGGTTTGTACATCAATGGCCTGACTGTGTAAAGCTACGGATAACACATTGGTCAATCTACAACTCGCTTGATGAAATGAGGCTGAATAGACAAAGAGTCAGCCACGAGAAATTGCCGGGGACGAATCAAATTCAGGGTTGCCGCAAAGAACTATGCACGAGTACGTCTGTTGTTGGACTATGAATTGCCATGATCGTGAGGTCGGGCTTTCCTTCTGTGACGACCGACTGCTTGTCGTGGTGTTCGAGGAAGGATGCGATCTGGAAAGCTTAGGTGCACAGTCAATGCGCAACATTAGCGCAAACCTAGACAACAGTGACTTTACACGCTGCAGTCACTG
>NZ_VKJN01000064.1:0-500 GCF_007197875.1 Brevibacillus sp. LEMMJ03
TTGATATTATCCCCTTTAAGTAGACAGTAAAAAGAAAGACCATTACTGTTTATTTGGAGGGGATATTCTTTATGGGGAAAATGACATACTCGCTTGAATTTAAGACACAAGTAGTGGAATGGTTTGAACAAGGAGCTACGTATAAACAAATTCAAGAAACCTATGGTTTGGATTTACGGATGTTCCGTAGATGGGTTAGAAAATACAGAGATCACGGCGTACAAGGATTGGTAGACCAAAGAGGCAAAGCCAGAGGGATGAGCAAGGGAAGGCCTCGTAAAAACCCCATGGCTTCAGATGAAAGAATTAGGCGTCTTGAAGCGGAGGTAGAATTCTTAAAAAAGCTCTTAGAAGCCAGAAAGGGGGAAAGAAGAAGGATCAGGGAAAAACAGTAATTTTTCGGATTATTGCTGAGATGGCGGATCGTTATCCAGTTCTGTTACTATGCAAAATTGCTCAAGTATCAAAAAGTGGTTATTATAAGTGGCTGCACTTACAGA
>NZ_VKJN01000065.1:0-493 GCF_007197875.1 Brevibacillus sp. LEMMJ03
TCGTAACCTTCGTGCATCCCGGACGAGTGGCTCGCGCGAGTGTCACCTGGAGCAAAGCCGCAGCCCCCTACCGCGCATGCCGGCTTGTTCGCCATCATCCAAGGCCTTGACCCAGCGCACAAGGTGGGCCGCCTCTAAGCCCCGGCTGTTGCCCCTACCGGAAGAGGCCAGGGTCGGTCGGAAGCGATATCAGGATGCCGGCGCTCGTCTTTCGGTGCGCCGTTTTCATCGCGGATCGCCCCGATCGTGTCCAAGCAAGCGGACGCTAAGTGCGCAGCCGGCGTGTCACTGGCTTCCATTGCGAAAAGCTGTTTGCGCAAGCCGTTGAGCTGCTCCGGGACGAGTTCGTAGGCTCCCCTCCAGTCTTCATGCGCTTGCTCCGCGAGAGCGAGCTTCCGCACCACTTGAGCCATTGTTCCGTCGAACGGCTTTTTGTCGGCGACATACAGGTCAATCATCAAGAGCAGATCGTCAGTGGTGGGCGCTTCGGCGA
>NZ_VKJN01000066.1:0-487 GCF_007197875.1 Brevibacillus sp. LEMMJ03
TACGATCCACATCCGGCGATTAAAGCACCGGTGGCGGTTTAAAAAGGGGGTTAATCGGTGCGGACAAAAGATGGAATGAATCTACCTTGGAACAAAACAATACCACGGCAGATGGCTACAGATGATTTTTCGGAAGAAGGAATCCGTTGCCCGTATTGTGGGCAGTACAAAGAGGTCTTAATCGGCATTCTTTTTGCTGAAGGAATAGATTCCATCTGTGAAGAGTGTGAAAAGCATTACACGCTAGTGGATTGGTTTAGGCCACCTTCGCAAAAGGAATTTGCGAAAAGAATCAATTCGATATTGGAGGGAGAGGAATGATCTACATCTTGCGTCATCCGGAAACAAACGCAGAGATCAAAACAAAACGCAAACGGAAAGTGAAGTTATACCAGCAACGTGGGTATAAGCTCGTGAATCAATATGACCCGAAAGAGACGCAGAATTGCAAGGCGTAAGGTCTGGACATAAAAAAAGACCGGACTTC
>NZ_VKJN01000067.1:0-486 GCF_007197875.1 Brevibacillus sp. LEMMJ03
CAGGTTGTCCTAAACTGTCGAAAAGAGCTTCAGCGTACTCTTTTGCAAAGTCACCTAATTCACTAATTGGTGAATACTTTTTTAAAATGACCTCACCATCGCGGTCAACAAATATTTCAAGTGGGTCTCCTTCGCGAATACGAAGTGTTCTGCGAATTTCTTTTGGAATTACTACTCGTCCTAAATCATCGATTCGTCGAACAATACCTGTTGCTTTCATCTATCGATGCCTCGCTTTCATCTAGTGATTAAAAATGGCACTGGTGAAACAGTTGAATAATTCACCATTGTTGTGATTAGTATCCGTCACAAACAAAGTTATATACACAAAGGAGGGGGATTTTTTTTAAAAAGTGAAAATCCCCCATCTTCATCATTGCCATTTACTTATAAACAATAAACATGAACAATCAATTATTTTTTAGCATATTTTAACCCTTTTAGCAACTCATAAATGATCATTAACCACTGTTGCGGCTTCATTCC
>NZ_VKJN01000068.1:0-484 GCF_007197875.1 Brevibacillus sp. LEMMJ03
TTCAATTTCTTCATGTGAAAGCTTTGTCATCATTGTTTCAACAAGTTCATATACTTTTCGTTCTGTTTCAACGAGCCATTGTTCACCTTTTTCTGTGAGCGAAAGAGCAATAATACGACGATCATCTTCATCTTTGCCACGTGCAATCATTCCTTTTTCAACAAGACGGTTTGTCATCGCCGTAATCGCACTTTTATTTACCGCAAACACGTCCGCCAATTCCGTTGACGTACACATCCCACGCTTATGTATGTAGCGCAATACATAATATTGATCGTGCGTAATATCGTCCAATTCACATTTCATCAACGCAGCCCCTCGTTTATGAACAAGAAATGAAACGGATAAATAGCGCTCAATAAATTGTTGTATGCTTCGCTCCATCGGTCAATGCCTCCTATCGAAATAGTTCAATTGTTTAACTATTTAATAATATAACGATAAAACACGGAATGGTCAATGATGAAGTGAGGTGTGATATAAT
>NZ_VKJN01000006.1:0-240747 GCF_007197875.1 Brevibacillus sp. LEMMJ03
TCTGTTACTGCAGAGTAGAGTTTGTACTGCGGTCCTTCGTCTATCACTTTTCGGACCGAGTGCCCGCGCCCTTCTTTACCGTTGGAGTAATGACCACCGAGTACGATTTCCGATTTCTTCATGACTACTTCCTCCCGTTCCACGCCGGCAGCGCGCCGCCGACTTTCCAATTGTTCACTTTGGGGTTTGTCACTGATCGTTTGATATGCTCCGAAACATCACGCCTGATGATGCAGCTTCTTCTCCACGGATGATCCGGTTTGGGCTTTACTGTCATCATGCCCCCACCTTTCAGGAGAGGAGCAGCTTTACGCTGCCCCTTGCTCCTCATTTCCGTTGGTCTTCGTCAGATGCTCAGCGACGAGCTTTTTGTACTTGCTCCATGCTGTTTGCAATTTGGACGACGATGTGCTGAGGGAAGCAGCAATTTGTAACCACGATTCGCCATTCTTGCGGCGGGCCAACAAGGTCGGGAAGTCATAGGGGATGTCTTCAAACGTGGGGGCTTGTCCGCTCAGAATGAATGCCTCCAGTGCATCCTTGTCTACCGAAGCTGCAGTTTTTTCTGCATCCCCGGATTCTCCTTCTCCTTGGAAGTCATCTTCTTGGTCTTGGACTGAATCACGGTTTTCCTCGATGTCCTCGCCGGCCGCAATCGTGTTGTCGTTTTCGCCCTTGGCCGTTCCTTTTTCCGGTTCCGCCTTTTCCTTCCCTCGTCTCCACTCGTCCCACTTCTTTGCCAGTGGCGCAACGCGCTTCCGGTACTCATCGACCAAATCCACGATCTTGCCGCTAGAAATCCCCAGCTCGCTCGCCAGCTTCATGTAGGTTTCGCCCTCATGTTTACGCTTGATGATGGAGTAGAAGTCATAAGGCAAGTCTTCAAAACTGGGAGACAGTCCGCTGAGAATAAACTCATCGATCACTTGCAATTCAGCCTTTTCAGTTTGTTCCTTGGTTGGCACTTTCTCAGGCGGAAGTCCAAGGTCTGCCTCAAGTTGTTCGCCGGTGGGCTTCACTTCGGACACAACGCCTTTATCGTCAACCTTGTATGTGGTGAGGGGTTCATTCGTTTTTGCGTTGATCATGATGTTGTAGTTGACGATCAGGGATTCCATCGATACGTCTACTTTGCAATCGATCATCTCGGAAAGGATGTCCAACTTTCCGTTGAGGCCGTTGTCTGTCACTTCAAGCACGATTTCTTTCTTGCCGCCTGGCTTCAGATTCACTTTCTTGACAACAGATTGGAAATCAATGTAAGGCATACGAGAATTCCTCCCCGGTTTAAATTTCAAGAATCTGGACTTCTACCCGCGGCCGATCGCTATACCATTTGCTGACGGACACCTCAACGACCTGGGAATCGTCCTTCCAGACCACGTTTTTCAGCGCATCCTTGATGCCTTTGAGGTAGTTGTCCGCATCAGGCTTGGATGTTGGCCGCAGCTCTCCGGCCTCTGCCTGCGCTGCCTTTTTCTTGCTGAACGATTTGGGGATTGGACGGTACACATTGACCTTGAGCTGCAACGGCCCTTCAATCAGCTTGGACGGTGCGTGCTCGCTTGCGACCAATCTGACATAATCTTTGTAATCGCGCGACTTCTGTGGGTCGTACAATCGGACGAATCCCCCCGCCGTTGATGCCCGCGGTCTCCCCTGGGCGACAGGTTCGCCGTAGACGGTAAAGCTGATGCTCTGCTTTTCGACTATCGCGCCCATAGTCTACGCTCCTTTCCGAAACACTCGAACCGAGCCTGTTTGCCGGTGAACGATGACCATCTCGGCAGGAGTGTCCCTCTCAACAAACCAGTTGCTTGGATTCAGCTTGTGCTGCTCGATTACTTTCTTCTGGGCCCGTGTCGGGCGTTTTGGCTGCTTCATGATCGCTCCCCCTCCTACGCCGTCCGTCTTGGCATCCAGGCTTCTACGTAGCGAAGTACCTGCTGCAGCTCGGTCCGACGTACATCCCGATAGCTGGGAACTCCCCAACGATCTTTAATCTCCCGATACAGTTGGCGGAACAATTCGCGGCGCCGCTGCGGATCGCTCTCCACCTCGTAGACCCGGCGGGCAACTGCCTGCTGCAGAATGCGCTGCTCTCCGTGGTCGATGGTGATTTGTTCTTCGACCTTCTGCTCCAGCTCCATCAGCTTTTGGCTGTGGATTTGGGTGATAGATTTAACCTCCTCCATCTCCTCCGCCAATTCTGCCGTCAGCTTGAGAGATTGAATCAGAGCCTGGCGTTCGCTGAGGGGGACGACTTTGTTTTGATCGATAGCATATGCCCCGGTCTTCCGGATCGCCGGTATAACCTCGTGAGTAATCCAGCGCTTGAAGGCTTTTGCCTCTGGTTTGCGGCTGGTCAAGATGAGTGAGTACAGGCCCGGCTCGTTAACCAGCCATACCTCCCTGTTTTGACCTGATACAAACATTGTTTGGGTCAGCTTCTCATCGTCATCCAGCCGACGGATTGCCGTGCTGGTATCGCTGTGATCCAGTACCTCGCACACATCACGAGCCACGAACCAAGGTTCCCCATCCCGTAGAACAACTCGTACCTGCTTATCTTGAAAACTGAAAACGTTTTGAAGTGCTTGCATGCTCATTCCTCCTTGCTCGGTTCTCGATGTACACGTATCGCTCTGCACCGCGCCGGCCTAACTCCCTGCCTTTTTTGAACGATGTAAGTTACGGAGCATTTCCGCCAATTCCGGGTCATCTGCCACTGTGCGTGGTTCCTGTGGCTGCATGGCCGCCCCGGACCTTTCTTGCTCTTGTTGCCACTGAACGGACGCGGGCAGCTTGTCCATGAGCACAACGTTCCCGCGGTGACCACGCGACCGAGAACGCCTTTTCCCCTCATGTTCACGAAGTGCCTGGACGGTGTGAATCTTCTCGGCATTCCAATCCCGGAGAATTTCAAGCGCATATGCGACGCTTTTCTTCTCCGAACGCTTTAGGGCTTCCCGAATCAATTCCGGCTCCATAATGCCGAGAAAGGCTTCCAAAGCATCGATGTCCCACACGCCCCTACACTTGATATTCAACTCATTGATCATCGGGAGAAAATTTTCGCGCGCGGGCATTTCAAGAGAGAAATTTGTTTCGTTTTGTTTAGTTTTGTTTTGTTTATATAAAGCCTCATGGTTTACCTCACGGTTTACCGCAAGGTTTACCTCATGAAGTACCTCACGCTCTGCCGCAAAATTTGAGGTATGGTTATCGTTTACCTCATGATTTACCTCATTTTTTGCGGTAAGACTGGGGGCCGAGAACGGGATGATTCTGTACTTGCCGGCCTTCTGTTTCCCCTGTGAACGGTACTCAATCCTCCCCTTCTGAACGAGGGTGTTTCGGTGCTTCGCCAGGGTGTTTTCTGTAACGCTGAGTTTCGCCTGTAGGGTTAGATTGGATACCGCAAACCACTCTGGCCAACCACTCTTATTTGCGATCGCCATTAGGTGAAACCACAAAGTTTGTGCAGTTGCTTCCAATGGGTTTGTTTCGAGCCAATCTACAAAGGCGTTCAGCTCTCTTATGTAGTTCACACCATCACCTCGCCCTCGTTACGATTGCGCTATAAATACTTGCTTGCCGGTCAACTCTTGTATCTCTCGTTTAAATAGGGCTGCATCGCTGTTGTTGTCACTCAAGTGCAGCAACCAGATTTCCTGCACCTTGGACAGATCGTTTGCCTGCAGAAAGTCTTTGACGTGCTCCAGGCTGAAGTGTGACTTCAAGAGCCTTTTCTTCATAACTGCCGGTACTCGGCCGGCAGAGATGTTCTCATCCAGTATCCGTAGGCTGTAGTTGCACTCGACCATGATGTGTGTCAGTCCCGGGAATCGGTAGCGGATATAGTAGGTATCCGTCGCGAACACCAGCTTTTCGCCGGCTCGGTTCACCAGTAGAAATCCAAGGGGCTCCGCGACGTCGTGCTGCACGTCAAAAGGGAGTATCGTCCATGTGCCAATCTGAAACTGCTGTTTCGCTTTGATCGGCTTTGCCCGGTGGCCGGAGAGCCCCAGGGCATCAAGCGTGCCCTGGGAGGCATATACGTCAATCCCAGCCTTCATCACTTCGGCAGCAGCCTTACCATGGTCCCCGTGTTCGTGGCTGATCAGGCATCCTGCGATCGACGATACTTGGAAGTTCAGCGCCCGCTGTATGTCCTTGTACCGGATTCCCGCCTCCAGCAGCAGGGCTGTTTTGCCATCCGTCACGTGATAGCAGTTTCCCTTGCTGCTTGATGCGAGTGGCGTGATCGCGATCATCAGAACCCGGGCCCTTCGGAAGCCGCAGCAGCTTCACCAAAATCTAGTTCTTGTTGTGTGCCGGTCGGATCGCTCGGAGTCGGATCAGGTTCTTGCGACGGCAGAGTCGGCTCCGGTTCGGAGTTAACCACTTCCGCCTCGATATCGATGATTTCTCGATTGGCATTCTCATTGATTTCGCGGCGAACTTCCGCATAATCGGGATCGGTCGCTTCGTTGTGGATCATCTCGATAAAGGCATTTCCGAAGTCTTTTGGGATCTTCTTGACGATGTTGTTCCGCATCTTGCGGATGATCATCTGCTCACGGCTTTGATATTCCGTCCATGCCGGGCTAATCCATTGCTGCAGCTCCGGATCGTCCAGGGCATCCAGGCCGAGTTCTTTTGCCTTTTTCAACACTTCCGCTTTCTTGGCCGCGATTTGCTTTTTCTGCTCTGGTGTTGCTTTGAAACGGTCTTCGCAGATGCCGAACGTTTCATTCATGAGGTTGTTGCTGATGTGGGCGATGAGGTTTTTCGCTACATCCGCACGTTCAGCAATATAGAATTCTTGGGTTCCGTCTTTTTTCAGGATGGGGTAGACGACCCGAACTACCTCTCCTTGTCCGGTTGGGGACCACTTAGGTGGTTCAACTTCGAATCCGTTATATCTCGGGTACTCAAAATGATCTCCTTCGCGCACGAGCCAGTATTGTCCCACCTTCTGAATGTCTCGGCCAAACCGGGCCAGGATCGCGTCATTGCCGTCTCCTTCGATGCCCATTTCGATCTGCTTTTTCCACTCTGTAACTTCCCTTCCGTCAACCTTCTTTTTGACCTGGACATTACGCACTTGGAAGAATACTTCCCGCGGACTGGCTGCAGCATTGAGCTTCAGTGAAGCGACAGACAGAAGGATTTGCGTGACATTGTTTTTGTCTAGTTGGGGATCATTCCAAGTGATCCCTTTAGCATCCAAAGCGGCATTGATGGCTGAGATAGCATTGACGACACACTGTTTTGAATATCCATCCATCGAAATTCCATTGCCTGTGAGTTGGCGTTCGATCATGGGGGCAAATACTTCGGTTACTTTCGCTAGTCCCGTGGTAAAAGATTGTTGTTGGCTCATTTATACCGCCTCCCTCATAGTTTGTTTGGCCGTTTCTACCCGCAGTTGCTTGTCCTTCTCGCTGACGATCAGGCGAATCTGCTGGCCGGTGGTCTCGATCATTCGGGTCACGGCCTCAGCGTTGTCGATGAAGATTGGCGCCGTGATGCCGTAGTATTCGGACAGCGTGTTGATGATATCCAACCCGACGTTAATGCGCGCGGCGTTGTTCAGGCCACCGGAGTAGGGTACGCCGTTGAACGTGGTCTCGCAGACTTCCACCAGGCCACCGTTGATCTGTTGCTCGAACAGTTTGAACCGTGCGTACCGGAATTTGCTGTTGATCTTCTCTTCGAGCAGGTTGACCTTGGTCCGAATGAACTCCTCGGTCAGGAAAAGCTCTTGCTCCAAGCGCTCGAATTCGGCGGCCAGTTCCTTTTCCCGTGCCGACAGTTCTGCGATCCGCTTCTCAGCGGCCCGAACCTGGGCAAACTTCGCTTTCTCTTGCTCCAGGGTTTCGACTTGGGCTTTTAAACCTGCGATTTCTTCCCGGACCTTTGCCGCGGCTTCCTGAACAGATGCGCGGAGCTGGTCAATCTCCTGTTGAACCACCGCGGCTTCCTGCTTCTTGGCAATGTATTGCGGATCGCTGTCCACGTCTTTGATACCAACCTGCAGGGCGTTCAATTCGGCTTCGGCGGCGCGAATTTCGTTCTCCTTTGCTACCAACTGCAGTTCCAAAGACTCGATCTCTCGCGCAAGGTCAGCAGTTTCCTGCTCCAACCGTTTGGCTTCCGCCGCCGCAGCTTTCCCTTTTGCCGTGATCTGCTCCAAACGCTCCGCTTTTCGCCGATTGAAGTCGGCCCGCGCCTTTTGATGGGCAGCTTGGATTTGTTCCTCCGGCAGCGCCTGGCCGCACGTTGGGCAGTTCGTATCGTGGTGATGCTCAAACGTTTCGTCGTTGACTTGGTGCCACTGTTGGCGGAGGCGGTCTGCTTCCGCTTGTCGCTCAGCAATCCACTGCTTGTTCCGCTCGATGGTGCGGGACTTGTCCTTTACCTGCCGCACCAGTTCGTCATAGTCGCCTTTGAGAGCCGATACTTCCTGGCGCTTGGCTACCACTTTCTCCAGCGTCCCGGCCTGCAGCCGGTTTTTGATCTCCAGCAGTTCGCCCTCGATCTCACGCAGCCGCTTTTCCTTTACCACGATCTCGCCGCCGGATCGGACGCGGAACAGTTCGGCCTCTTTGCTGTCGATCTGCTCTTTCAGGGCGTCAATCTCCCGTTGCAACGCTGCTTCATCCAGTCCGTTTGTATCCGGCATCGACCGTTGTACCTCATCGATTCGCACCGGGATCTTGTCCAGCTCCTTGTTGATCTCCGCCCGTCGCGCGGCGATTACTTTCCTGTGGTCCTCGAGGCTGCGGCCGTTCAGGATGGCCGGTAACTTTGTCAACGCTTGGTTTGCGGCGATCACTTCGTCGTCGGACACGTCACCGCAGACCTCCAGGAGGATTCTGCGCCGCTCCTGCCAATGAAGATGTTCGTTGAAGAACGTTGGACTGGTCAGGAGTTTGAACACGTCCTCCTTCACGATCTCGTCAACCTTGTCTTTGTATTCCCTTTGCTTCACCGGCACTCCATCAATGAAGTAATCCGTCGTGTGACCAGTGAACTCAGCAGTCGCTGAACCGCGCTTTTTCGTCCACTTTTCTGCAAAGACCTTGCGAAGCGTGATTCGCCTATCACCGACCAACAGTACACCTTCAACTTCATGCTCCAGACCGTGAAGGACTTTCCCGGACGCATCCAGCGTCTTGATCTGGAAGTCCTTTTTGTTCTGGCTGTCCTTGTCAAACAGCAACCATGTGAAGGCGTCAAACAATGTGGTCTTCCCGACAGCATTGTCGCCGTATACGTCCGCGTTGCCCCCTTCCGTGTCCAAGATGAACTCACGAATCCCTTTAAAGTTCCTCAAGGTGAGCCGCAGCAGATTGATTTGTTTGAGCATCGAATTACCTCCCACTTGTTTTTTGGAGGCCGATAAGCTACGATTGAAGTGATTCCCAATCGTGCATTATCGACCGAGACTCAGCGTGGCCGCGCTGGGTCTTTTGCTTTTATTGCTGCCTGAATGTCATCCAAGCACCAGCCGGTTAGTTTCTTTTCGTATTCCTGCCCTGCTTTGCATGTCGCGATGATTGTTGTAGTCCCGTATGCTTTCAGTGCTTCCTTTGGCGTTTCCAACGGAAGGTATACAAAGCAGCGTTGCCCGCAAAACTTGCAATATGGCCCCATGATTTCCCCCCTTTCCTTGTGATCCACGAGGCCGCCGGCAGCCCTTCCCTCACTGCCAGCAGTTGCAACCCTCTGTTGCCCACTCTTGACCTCGCTATGTAGTGGAGGTCTCGACCTCCGTGGAAGCATCGACCGATGGGATAACTGCTGCACATATTTTTTGTCGATGCCCCCACGCAGGCCGAAGCCCGCGTTATTTCAAAAGGCGTCTGTCCTGTTCTCTTACCCCGTCAACGAACTCCTCTGGCGCCATGGTGGCTTTCATGTCCACCAGGTACTCCAGTTCCTCGATCACGTCCCGGACCGTCCATTCCAGGTCGTCGCGGTCATCGTCGAACGCGATTGGATGCAGCAGCCGTTGCCTGGTCGGTTCGGTTCGCTCGACGTATTGCGGGAAATCAAGCAGTTGCTCGAGCATTCCGTATCTCCTCCTGCAACGCGGCAAGTTCTTGGGCCCGCCATTCAATTTCGTAAGCGAGATCGCGCTTGTGAGCGTACAGCTCCTCGCGCAGACGTTTCAGTTTGACGTACTCCACATCCACCGCGCGCCATTTGTCGTCTGCTTCGCGGCGCATTTCTTCGAGGTTTTCCAACTCCCGCTGAAGGTCAGCGATTTGAGAAGAAAGAGGTTTCATGGGCTTGTCCTCCTTTATGAAGCTGTGGTACGCTACCAGTGACCAATATTTTTGAAGCGTCTATCTCTTAGGCGCTTTTTTCTTTTTCTGCCTTCAGATGAAGCTCGACCATTTCCCCGATCGTGATCACATTTCGACCAAGGGGTCGGTCCGCGTCGCAAACCAGTTCGATCACTCCTGCTGCTGTCGTCAGGTCTTTCATGCTTCTTTCTCCTCCTTTGCGTCCAGATATAGACGATTCAGAATCAACCGATCGCGGTACTCTTTCAATGCCCTGCGCCCGCCCGGATACTTGGACGCTTCTGCTGCATCGTGGACAAAGTGCTTTTCGTGCGCTTCCTGCGCCAGTCGGTTCCAATCTTTCATCGGCTTGTCCCTCCCATCATCAATGCTTCCTGCCTTTCCCGGCGCATCAACTCGCGCGGATCACTGACGACGATTTCCATGGCCCGAGCTTCTGCAAGCCAGTTATGCTGATGTATCACCGGGTCGATGCCATATCTCTCGTCCATCAAGATATGAACGTCGTCTCCAGCTTGGAAAAGGTCCTCGATCTGCTTACCGAGGTGCGTCAGTATCCGTTCGTCGTCTTGCGTTAACGGCTGCCACGGGCGCCGGGTTCGTTCCCACTCAATCACGGCTTCCGCTTCTTTGATCACGTCCCGACACTGTTTGATCAGATTATTGAGCGAGACCGTCAGGCTGCCCATCAGACGCGGATCGGTTGGCGGTGGAGCGTCGCCATACAAGTGCTTGAGCATTCGGATCGCATAGTGATTGCCGCATGCTTGAACGAAGTCCTCGGCGTCCTCCCGCATCGGAGTGGTTCGGCCGTTGATCACATCAGACACCCACCTGGCCGACCGGCCGATCTTCTTTCCGAGCGTTTCGTACGTCAACTGTTCGCCTGTTCTTTGGTGGCGGAACGCGTACTCGCAGATGTCATGTATCCGCGACCGCGAATACAGCGAGATTGGTTCGTTACTGTTCCCCATCTGTTCCCCTCTTTTCTACATGGTTTTCAAGGTACGATGAGATTGTGCTCATCTTCAGGAATCTCCCTCGGCTTGCTGAGGGAATCTCTTTTTATCAAGGTAGTCCACGAACAGCCGAGCCGCGCGGGCAGTGATACTTCCCTTGGTCACCATACCTAACGGTCCGTAGTCCTCAATCCAAAGTTCAGTAAAACTTGTTAACTCAGGACCGTTCACAACCAACACCGTTCGGGAGCAAACGCCATAAGTCGGCTCGGTTGTTTCGTCAAGCAGGATGACCGGATCGGCTCCCTTTGCTCTCAAGTCATTGATGTGCGCCGTCAGAACACTTTCCAGTTCCGGGAAAGCGATAACCTGTTCCGACACCTGGTTCACCTCCTTTACTGGGTTTTCACCAACAGGAAGGTATAACGACTGCCGTTTTTCTCGATGTCATACAGCGTCCATCCTTCACTGAGTAACTTGCTTGCTTCAGTATCGCTGGTGGTGACGCGCACCTGCTTGATGTCGGCGAAGTCCATGTTGACCTCCTTTGGGGCTTGTCTGATCTACCGGGTTACCCCCGGCGTCCAGGTTACCCATTCTGGACCTTTTTCAGTGGCTCTTGCTTGGGGGCGTTCAAAAGGGCTTCAAGACGCCCCGCCACTCTTTCACCTTCGATAATTCGGGGCAGAATGTTTGTAATGATAAAGCTGTATGCACGCTCCCATGCTTCAGGACTCGGACCGTTCGACTGCGCTGTTTGATTCACGCTCATCGCCTCCTGTACAAGACTATGAGCGACTGCTTGTACGATATCCGTCCCCTCCTTTCACTCCGGACCATCAAGATCAAGCAACGCAAACGTGCAATCAATGTCGAGCGTCCGGAATTATTTGCTGACGGTGTTGCCGTATGGCGAAACCATCAGCGCGGTTCACCTTTTCAGGCCGATTGTTCCTCTAAGGAACATTTTTCTTTAAAAAAATTTGTCCAGTCGAATCGAAGAACCTCAGCCATTGTTTTTGCCACCTTGACTGTAGGTGTTTTGGTGCCGTTCTCGATGTGTGTATAGTAGCTGCGGGAGATTCCGCATAATTCTGCGACTTGCTCGTGGGTCAGTCCCATTGCCTCTCGCAGCTCCTTTAGCCAGATTCGCATTTTTTCACCTCCAAATGTTCCTTTAAGTAACCTTTATGTTTTCATCATATGTTCCTTTTAGTAACTTGTCAATAGGTTATTTATACTTTTAGTAACATTTGTTTCGAGTTTCCCTCAGTAACTTTATAATTAGTTTAGACTCTAGGGGTTGGTGAGGAATGTGGTGTTTGCGAAAAGGCTTAAAGCTGAACGGGAAAAAAGAAAAGCCAAGGATCCCAAGTGGACACAGGGCTATGTAGCTGACCGCGTCGGGGTTGCTCGATCCACCTACACTGCATATGAAGCAGGTACAAAACAGCCACCGATGGAAACACTCAGCAAATTGGCCGATCTTTTTAATGTCTCCACAGACTATCTGCACGGAAAAACTAACGACCCCTCTCCTACCGACAAAAAGGACAACGCCACGAACCTAACAGATGAGGAACGGCGTGTCCTTAACGAAATGAAAAAATACCCCGTCTTTTTCAACGACCTGGCTTCCGATCCGTCCAAGATCAAGAAGGTCATTAAAATGTGGGAGTTCATAAAAGAAGACTTGGAAAACGACGATGATGAGGAACCGCAAGATTAGCAGCTGGAGGATGCAGCATGAAATTCGCCGAAGTTCTCCCTCCCCACTATAAGACAAGCATGACGGAGGAACGTGCGAATCACGTCCTGAACAAGTTCAACTACAAGTATCCCGATCAAATCGACATTGAAGAAATATGCGCATACTACAAGATCAAAATCAAACCCTCTCCGCAACCAGACCTGACTTACTCAGTTTGTACAGGGTTTCGGAGAGGGTTTATTTATATTCCCAAGGGATTAGACTATATCAGGTTTAAGGAGTTGGCCGGCGAGGAATTCGCTCATCTGTTTTTACACACCATCAGCCAGATGCAGACGACCAAGGAGATCCACGCGCATCAAGAGAGGCAAGCAAAGAACTTCTCGGCCTACCTGTACATGCCAATGAAAATGTTGCAAGAAGTGGTGATCTCATACGACCAACCGGTTGACATTTCGCTGCTGGCTGATGAGTTCCTCGTTTCCGAAGAATTTGTGTATTACCGCTTGTCCTTGATCTTCCCGGAAAAGGCCGATGCAATCGCCAAGTCTAAGGGTGGGTTTGGGTATATAAAGTGGTTGGATTAGGAAAACCTAATTGGAGGAATAAATTATGAGTTTTGCTGATCTCGATCAGAATCAACAAGCAAATTTGCTTTACTTCCTGGATAAATCTGATCACCATGAGCTAAATAAACTAAAACATAAATACGGAGTGAGGCAAGGAAGAAACGCAAAAGAATTTAGACAGAACGCACTAAACAACTTAATGACTGGATGTATTCCCTTTGATGATTTCATGTCCTGGCTTTCTCATATTTATCTGGAAGGGAACAATATGCTTTTTGTTTACGAACCAAGAAATATAGACCTATTTGAAACTAATCCGATCAATAAAGTTTTCAATGATACAAAGGACAAAATTGAACATTTATATAATATCAACGTCAAAACTTTAAAAGAAGTAACATTAGTGAACGTACAAATGGACCTTGCAAAAAGCCAACTTATCTTCACCTTTGTGTCCCCATCACAAGTTCTTGTAAAGAACGATGAAACGAACAGTTGGGAAAGTCAAGATGACATATATATGTCTTATGTCATTATGGATTACAAACTAAAACACTTTGTACTCGTTATGCATCCTACCGAGCATTTAGTTTCAGTTTGCGGAATAAAGAAAAAAGAGTGGGACGAACTAACATGGATTCTTATGAAACGTTTTCGGGAAACTGTTATAAAATTTGATTTTTCTAATCCAGAATGGATTATCGACACTTTGTTTAAACTTACTGAAGAATATTTTTATCACAATAACCCAGTTGTTGATGAGAAACTTCGTAATTTTGAACACACCGTCATGCCTAAACTTATTAAAAGTATGGTGGATAGTGATATTGCATTTAAAAGGAAGGGCTACCCGGCTCGTTTTAAGAAAGCGTTATTGAAAACGTACGAAAACGAGCTTATCATCGCTTATGGCCGTATTGAAAAACCTCAGCCATTTGAAATATTCCTCCATAAGTCTGATAAAGGTTCAACAGAATTTAAAGCGAATTCACGTGGAAATGCCTTCAGTTATGCAGAATGTGCTGAAATTATACGCTTAATGTGGGAAAACGGAGAAATTGCTGCACTTGGCATTATTCATAAATTAGATGATAATGGTGTCATTAGAAAGTATCCGTATGTGATCTCTAAAAAAGACAAGTATTATTCACTCAAGAGGACCACAACAGCAACTACGGTAAAGGAGGTTATGGACAATGTTTTACGAAAGCTTAATAGCTATAAACAAGAAGTTCAACCTTCCTTTACCGGCGTTGCAGAAAGTGAATGAGGAGCTCACAGCTATAAAACCTAACGATATAGTCTCTCCTAGGTTAATTTCAAGGAGAACGCATCTTCCAAAAAGCTTAGTCGAAGAAATTCTAATGAGTTTATCTTATAACTCATATCTAGGTGTTAAATATATCATTTTCTGTACTAATGTAGATCCAGACATGGTACATGCTCATGAATTTACAAGCAAGAAAAGTTTGACACAGTTTATTATCCATAATGGTTACAAATGTCCTGACTGCGGATCCTCTTTAAATGTTGAAGATATCAGGGTTGTTTTCGTTATGAAAGAGGAATTATGTCGGTAGAGGTAATTATGAATAAAGAAGACAGCATTTCCTTTAATCGTTATATCAATAATGGCCCTGACGACGTAGTGTGGAAACCAATTCGAACTGATGAGGAAAAGAAGTTATTCTTAAGCCTGATAGCAAATGTCGAAGAATCCCTTAAATCCAATAGTAAAAAGCAAAAGGGAGACGCACTTGAGGCGCTTATGACATTCGTATATGACAGGTTCGAATGTGCGGTCGTTTATCCTAATGTATTACAGGGTGACAACCAAATCGATCACCTAATTGTATTTGCAGACGGTACAACACCGACATTCATACACAATCACATCGGCCTTCGAATAATCGGTGAATCAAAAAATCATCAAAAGTCGATTGATGTCCGAGAGGTAGCTGATCTAGCGGAACTTCTAAGATCCAAACGAGCAAGGTTGGGTATCTTTTCTTCGGTAAAAACATTTAGCCGAGGTAAACAAAATAACTTTTGGCAGTTTGCTGAAGGGAAACGTAGGAAACTTGCCTTAGCACGAAATGAATACATAATTGGCTTTACACTAGAAGAAATAAAAAGTCTTGTCCACAACAATTTTTATACACTATTACGTCAGAAGTATTTTAACCTAGTGGACGAAATTAACGATGATTATATTGAATATATGGATGACTCAAACAAATATCCATACCATGTACGTCTATACAATGCACTCGAACAGTTATGGAAAAACGGAATTATTAATGAACAGACCTTTGAAGAAGGTAGAACGGCAATAATTAAAAAGTATGGTCCAGTTGATGAATAGTCTACATCACACTGGACTTTTTTTGATTGCAAAAGTCATATCACGATGCCACCATCGAAAAAACAACTTTATCCAAAACAGTGACAAGACCGATCGGGAACGGACTCTTGTCCCCCATCCTGAATAGGTTCCGATTGTGCTGATGATCGTTGACTGGTACACTGATCAATATTCAAGGAGACGCATGGGCAGCAACAAAAGTAACTATTTTGTATAATCAACTATATAATCCCAAAAATTGGAGCGTTAAATATGAGAGTATCGATTTACGGACGTGTATCGACTGAAGAACAGGCGCAAGAGGGTTTTTCAATTGCAGCTCAGAAGGAAAAACTGACTGCATTCGTACAGTCCCAGGACTGGGATATTTACGACTATTACATTGACGAGGGCGTTAGCGCCAAGGATACGGATCGGCCAGAACTGCAGCGTATGCTCCGCGACATCCGGGATCGCAAGATCGACGTGGTGCTTGTGTATCGTTTGGACCGTTTGACACGATCCGTCCTTGATCTGTACCAGCTCCTCCAAGAATTCGAGCGCTACGATGTGAAATTCAAAAGCGCCACAGAAGTGTATGACACCACAACAGCGATCGGCAGGCTGTTTATCACCCTGGTAGCTGCCCTCGCCCAGTGGGAACGTGAAAACCTGGCTGAACGCGTTAAATTTGGGCAAGAGCAAATGGTTAATGAGTTGAAGAGACCCGGGGGCCGACCTCCATATGGATTCGATCTCGTCGATGGGACGCTGGTCATTAACGAACATGAAGCGCCGATCGTAAGGGAAATATTTGACCGTTACATCCACGGGACCGGTTTGGACTCTATTGCCGCCGACTTGAATTTACGAGGAATCCCAACGAAATTTGGCAAAGAGTGGTCAAAAGTTACGGTCCAGAACCTTTTGCAAAACCAAACCTACTATGGAGCACTGCGCTGGAACTATCGAAAGGGCGGGCGTAAGGTCAATTCTCCCGAGGACTGGGTAATCATCGAAGGTGTATACGACCCCATTATCGACAAAGCAACCTTTGAAACAGCGCAAAAGGTGATGCAGTCCCGGCGCTTAAAGCACCCAAGAGAGTTAGCATCAGACTTCATTTTCTCTGGAGTTTTACATTGTGCTCGCTGCGGGGGAAGCATGTATGGGAAAACTACACGTTCCAAACATGGAGAAAAAGTGTATGAGCAACGTCATTATATATGCAAGAACGTAAAAGAGAAAAAATGCAACGCTCCAATGATCCGAGAAGAATTTTTGGAGCGGTACTTTCTCGATGAACTGGACACGCGTCAGAACGAACTAAGTGCTCGAAAGGCAGTCAAACGACAGAAGTCGGCACCAAAGAGGGAAACGGATAGTATTGAAAAACAGATCGCCAAACTGAACGAACGCCGGAAGCGCTGGCAATTGGCATTTGCCGAAGGTCTTATAGAAATCGAGGAGTTCCGAGAAAGGGTTGCCGAAGAGCGCCAGAAGGAGCAGGAACTGCGTCGGCAGCTGGAGCAACACGCCAACGAAACTTCGTTAACCGACGAACAGATCCTCTCGGTCATCAGAAATATTAAACTCGCATGGGACTATGCCACCCCTGCAGAAAAAAAGCAACTGGTCAGTATCTTGGTCAAGAGCATGGCGGTTGAAATCGATGAGTCCGAGCGCCACAAGTGGGCTAAGAACAAGCCAATCAAAGTAGAAAGCCTCAGCTTCCACTGAGGCTCATTTTATTACTCTATTGTAAATGTAGAATCTCCCACAATCCGCGAATACTCCTTGAAGTTGAACTGGTACGCCTGAATCCGCCCCTCGTTGTCCTTTTCAATCTTGACGATCTGGTTGAAGTCCACGCCCTGCTGCGTTATCCGTTTCGTCACCGCGTCGGTGATGGCCTGCTTGGCCAACTGCTCCGCCTTTTGCGACGCCAGGATCAGAAGCGTCGGCTTCAGGCGATTCTCGACAAAGACCAGAAACTGGATCAGCATCACGAAGAATATGACCAGCGCGATAAAAAACGCTTTCGTGCGCGAAAGCGGATTTTTCCATCGCCGACGGGGTCGAAACATCGCCACGCCCGTCACCTCCCAGTTGGTACATCCTATGCGGGAGTCAGCGAAAAGAGAAGCCGAACCTGCCTCGGGCGGTTCGGCTCCGCTTCTCGCCGTTGCGCTTCTCGCCGCTGCCGTTTGCACGTGACAGCCGCCCCCCTCCGCCTAAAGGACGGGGCAGAGGGGGGAAAAGCCGTTACTGCACGTCGCCGATCAGTCCTGTCACAAGCCCCGGGAACAACGCCAGCAGCGCGATGAACAGCAGCATGATTACGGCGTACGGGGCCGCGCCGCGCACGATCAGGGCAATCGGCGCGGACGGGTCGATGCCCTTGAGTACAAACAGGTTGAGTCCCACAGGCGGTGTGATCAGGGCCAACTCCATGTTGATCACCATGACGATGGCGAACCAGATGGGGTCAAAGCCCAGCGTCGTGATGATCGGATACAAAATGGGCAGCGTGATGACCAGAATGGAGACCGTCTCCAGGAAGCACCCGAGCACGAGCAGGAGCAGGTTGATCAGGATGAACACGACCCATTTGGAGACCGGCAGGCCGGTGGCCATCTCCGTCATCGCCTGCGGGATCTGCAGGGAGGTGAGGATGAAGCCGAACAGCATCGCCCCGACGAGGATGAACAGGATCATCGCGTTGGTGGCGACGGTCGACAGCAGGATGTTTTTGATGTTGGCCCAGGTGAGGCTGCGGTAGACGATCCCCGCCACCAGCAGGCTGAACACCACGCCGGCGGCGGCCGCCTCGGTGGGGGTGAACACCCCGGAGTAGATGCCGCCGATGATCAAAACGGGCATCAAGAGGCCCCAGACCGCTTTGCGCGTCCCCTGCCAGCGCTCCTGCCAACTGGCCGGCTCGCCTTTGATGTGGCGCATGCTCCACGACGCGTACGCCATAAAAATCGCCAGCAGCAAAATCCCCGGCACCACTCCGGCGATAAACAGCTTGCCGACCGATTCGCCGGTGACCGAGCCGTAGATGATCATCGGCACGCTGGGCGGGATCAGGATGCCCAAGGTACCGCCCGCCGCCAACAGGCCCAGCACCGATTTTTTGTCATAGCCCCGGGCGGTCATCTCGGGAATCGCCACTGTGCCGATCGTCACCGCCGTCGCCACGCTGGAACCGGAGATGGCGGCAAAAATGCCGCAGCACACCAACGTGGCCAGCCCGAGGCCGCCCGGCAGATGACGCAGCCAGCGGCTGGCCATTTCGTACAGCTCCCTGCCTACGCCGCTGTAGAGCAGAATCTGGCTCATCAGCACGTACATCGGCAGGGAGCTGATGGTAAAGTCATCCAGCGCCTTGTACGCGATGATGGGAATCTGGTGCAGCCCCAGCACACCGCCGTTGAACCAGTACAGGCCGATCGCGGCCAACAGCGAGAGGGCAAAGGCAACCGGCACGCCGATCAAGAGCAGCGCGGCCATGCCGCCCGCAAAGAACAGGCCCATTACGCCTCGCCCCCTTTCCCGCCGCGTATGCAGTCCACCACCTGCAGCAGAAAGGCGAGACTCAGCAGCGTGCCGCCGATCGGCAGCAGCATCTCCGGCATGTACATGGGAATCTGCAAGAGCGAGGTGGAGGTAAAGCCGAGCTCCATCGACCGCTTGACGTGTTCCCAGCCGAAGACGGCAAACAGCAGGCTGAACGCGAGCCCCAGCAGGGCGGAGACGATCAGCAGCCAGCGGCGCGCGGCGGCCGGCACGTTGTGCAGGAGCAGATCCACCTTGATGTGGGCGTCAGTCCGTACCGCGTAAGCCGCCCCGATGAAACAACTGCCGATGATCGCGTAAACGGACAGCTCGGTGGCCCAGGTCGTCGGGGCGTCAAAAAGCGAACGGGAGACGATCTCGTAAAAAATCATGCCCGTCGTCACCACGATCAGGATCCCCGCCGCCATTCCCCCCCACAGGATCAAGCGGTCCATCCAGCGGTACAGGTATGAAAACCATTTCATTCAGCGTCCTCCCTTCCTCGCTTCTGCCGCACGGTTACCGGATGTTCTGCACGTCGTCCAGCAGCTCTCGGCCCAAGTCCCCGGCGGTTTTCAGGTACTCGTCCCAGGCCGGCCTGGCCGCTTCCTTCCACTGCGGGAGGTCGCTCTCCGGCACCACGTACACGTCCATGCCTTTTTGTTTCAACTGCTCGGCCGTCTGTTTGTCCTCTTCTTCCGCCTGCTTGCGGATCCACTCTTCCGTCTCCCTGGCCGTCGCGGTCAACAGCTCCTGCGTTTTGGGCGGCAGCGCGTCCCAGTACTGCTTGTTGACGGCGAGCAGGAATTCCAGGTAGGCGTAGTTGACGACCGTCAAATAGCGGGACACCTCGTCGTACTTGCGCTGCACCATCGCCGTCGTGCCGGAGGTGGCGCCGTCGATCGTCTTGCGCTGCAGCGCCATGTACACCTCTCCCGCGCCCATGAAGACGGGGGCCGCGCCGTACGCCTGGATCATCACCGACGGGATGTGACCGATGCTGCGGATTTTCAGCCCGTGAAAATCGTCCGGCCTGGTCAGCGGGCGGACGCTGTTGGCGAATTGGGCGTAACCGTAGTCGGCGTACATCAGCACTTTGGCCCCCTTTTTCTCCATCTCCGCATTCAGCTTCTGGCCAACAGGGCCGGACAGGGCCTTGCCCGCCAGCTCGTAGGTGGGAAACGCGAACGGTACGTCAAAAATCCCCATCGCCGGCACCACCGACGACCACAGCGTGGACGAGTTGACCCCCATCTCGACGCCTCCCGTCAGAATCGCCTGGTTCATTTCCTTGTCGCTCAGCAGTTGGCCGGCCGGATACACCTGGATTTTCACCTTGCCGCCGGAGCGCTCCGTCACGTTTTTCGCAAATGCTTCCACCCCGCGAGCGATGTGGTGGTCCTGCGGCAGGTTGTAGGCGAGGCGGATGGTCGCCTCCTGGTAGCCGTCAGCGGATGCCGCCTGCCCGCCGGACGCGCCGACCGCCGCCGTTCCGCCCGGTGCCGCCGCTCCGCCGCAGCCGGCCAGCAGGCCGCCCAGCAGTCCGATCGTCGTCCACGCGGTGATCCATCTCGTTTTCATCGTGGTTACCCCCTTGGTCATCTGTGAATCGTTGGCTGTTCTTTCGATTCCACCAGCCGGATGCGGCCCAGCGGCATGCGCATGGAGAAGCTGACGGCGTATTCGGCAGCGTCCAGCATCTTGGAAAAATCCACTCCGGTGCGCACCTTCATCCGTTCAAACATGTACACGACATCCTCCGTCGCCGCGTTGCCGGCGGCGCCTGGCGCAAACGGACAGCCGCCCAGCCCGCCGACCGCGGTCTCAAAGCTGCGGATCCCCGCCGTGTAAGCGGCGTACGTGTTCGCCAGCGCCAAGCCGCGGGTGTCGTGCAGATGCAGCGCGATTCGCTCCGTCCCCACGGCGTCGATCAGCCGTCTGGACAGCGCGTACACTTCGTCCGGAACGGCGATGCCGATCGTGTCGGCGACGCCGATCTCATCCGCACCGGCGGCAATCGCCTGCTCGGCCAGCCGGAGCACGACGTCCGGGTCTACCCTGCCGGAGAACGGACAGCCGAAACTGGCGGCGATGGAAAAGCGGATCCGCTGCCCCGCCTGCCGGACCAGCGGAACAAGCTCGCGGAAGGCCTCCAGATTTTCCTCGATCGTCTGGTTGATGTTGCGCCGGTTGAACGCCGGACTGGCGGAGGTAACCCAGTTGATTTCGTCCAGCCGGTACGCGGCCGCCCGCTCCAATCCCCTCCGGTTGGGAATGAGCGCGGCAAACGAGACCCCGGACACCCGGGGCAGTCCGCCCATCACCGCTTCGGCATCGGCCATCTGGGGCACGCGCTGCGGATGGACGAACGACGCCGCCTCGATCCGGCGCAGGCCCGCATCGGCGAGCATGCCGATCAGGCGCAGCTTTTTCTCCGTCGGGATGAAGCCCGGTTCGTTTTGCAGGCCGTCGCGCGGCCCCACTTCGATGATCGTCACGTCTGTCGTCATATGGCTTTCTTCTCCTTCAACCGGGCCAGCGCGGCGTCATCCAGCCTGAGCAGACCCTTGAGGATTTCCTCGTTGTGCTCCCCCAACCACGGCCCCACCCACTCGTGGCCGCCGGGCGTCTCCGACAGCTTGGGGACCACGCCGGGAAACAACACCGTCTCGCCGTCCGGCAGACGGATTTCCTCCAGCATGTTACGCGCCCGGTAGTGTTCGTCCCCGACAATCTCCTCAATGCTGTAGATCGGCCCCACGGGAACGGCCGCCTCGTCCAGGCGGCGCTGCACCTCCTGGAGCGGATGCCGCTTCGTCCACTCCTCGATCACCTGATCGATGAACGCCGCGTCTTCCGCCCGTCCCTGGTTGGTGGCGTAACGGGGGTCTTTCGCGAGGTCACTGCGGCCGATGGCGTGCATCAGCCGCTTGAAGATGCTGTCCCCGTTGGCGCCGATCACGACGTACTTGCCGTCGGCGCACAGGTAGGTGTTGGACGGCGCGATGCCCGGCAGCGCACTGCCCGTCCGCTCCCGCACCACCCCCTTCAAGTCGTATTCCGGCAGCACGCCTTCCAGCAGGCTGAACACGGCTTCGTACAAGGCCACGTCCACCAGTTGTCCCTTTCCTTCCGGCGAGCGGCTGCGGGCGTGGAGCGCCATCAGCGCCCCGATCACCGCGTACAGGCCCGCCGTCAGGTCGCCGATGGCGATGCCCACCCGCACCGGCGGCCGATCGGGGAACCCGGTCAAGTAGCGCAGGCCGCCGATCGCTTCCGCCACGCTGCCGAATCCCGGCTTGCCGCGGTAGGGACCGGTCTGCCCGTAGCCGGAGATGCGGACCATGATCAGGCCGGGGTTGATCCCGCTCAGCACCTCGTAGCCGAGCCCCCATTTCTCCAGCGTCCCGGGCCGGAAATTTTCGATGACGATGTCCACTTCACGGGCCAGCGAGCGGATGATCTCCTGCCCCTCTTCCATGCGCATGTCAACGGTAATCGATTTTTTGTTGCGGGCCTGGACGTACCACCAGACGGACGTGTCGTGATGCATGGCCCGCCAGTTGCGCAGCGGATCGCCCGTTTCCGGGGGCTCCACCTTGATCACCTCCGCTCCGAACTCGGCAAAAATCTTGCCGGCGAACGGCGCGGCCACCAGCGTGCCCAGTTCCAGCACGCGCACGCCCTGCAGCGGTTTTCGTGCGTTCATCGGTCCCCTCCTTGTCGTGTTGGTGTGCGGTTGGCTTCCATGCACAGGCGGAAATCGCGGGTAATGTGCTCGGCCATGCTCGCTGCGGCCGCGTCTCCGTCGCGCCTGCGGATGGCGTCGAGGATCGCCGCGTGTTCGGCAATGACGGTTTCCGGCCGCTGCGGATGCACCTGCAGGATGGCGTTGCGGTAGAACGAAATCAGCACCTTCAGATCGTTCATGATCTTGGCCATATACGGGTTTTTGCTCGCTTCCGCGACGCGCTGGTGAAAGGCGAAATGGAGCTCGTGGGTTCGGCGGGCATCGCTCTCGCGGGCAATGTCCGCCATCCGGGCCAACAGTTCCTGCAGGTCGGCCAATTCCTCCTCCGTCCGGCGCTCGGCGGCAAAACGGGCCGCCGCCGGTTCCAGATGGAGACGGCACTCGAACAGCGAGGTAAAATCATCGAGCGTCGGCTGGTAGACCGTGACTCCTCCCTGTGCCTGCACCACCACCAGGCCGTCCTTTTCCAGCCGGCGGATCGCTTCGCGGATCGGGCTGCGGCTCACGCCCGTCTCTTCGCACAGGCGCTCCTCGATCAGCCGCTGCCCCGGGGCGAGCCCGCCGAACAGAATCTGTTCCCGCAAATATTCGTACACTTGTTCCTGGAGCGTCTCGCTTCGCTTGATCATCCTGGGCATGACCCTCAAACCCTTCCCCTGTCATGAATACGGTATGCTGTATACGAAAGAGTTTTCTAAATAGTAATTCAATTCTAAAAATAGTGTCAATTATTCTCGTTTGAAATATGGCCGGCAAGAAGAAAGAGAGCCCGCGTCCTCCACCGGAATCCGCGTACAGACTTTTTGGGAAAAATCGTCTACAATGAGGGAAACGCCTGGAAAAGGAGAGATGAAGATGGCAGTGAAAAAGATCGAACACGTCGGCCTGATGGTCAAGGATCTGGAGCGGTCGATCGCCTTTTACCGGGATGTCGTGGGGCTGGAATGCCGCGGCACGCTGGTCCACACCAATCCGGCGATCACGCTGGCGTTTCTGGGGTTCCCCGGCACCACGGAAACGGAACTGGAACTGATCCACGGCTACAACGACGATCTGCCGGTGGAAGGCAAGGTGCACCACCTCGCGTTTACGGTGGACAACCTGGTCGAGGAAATCGAGCGGCTGAAGCGGCTGGGCGTCACCTTTGTGGACGATGCGGCGACGACGCTGCCCAACGGTTCACGCTACATCTTTTTCGAGGGGCCGGACGGGGAACGGCTGGAGTTCTTTGAGACCACCCGCTGACGGCATGCGCCTGTTACGCGAGACGGAGGGATGCCGATGAAGCTGCACAAAGGGGACGTCCTGTTTCGCCAGGGAGAGCGGGGACCGCTTTTTCGCATCCAATCGGGCCTGCTGAAGGTGGTCAGGCTGCAGCAGGACGGCTCGCCGTTTCTGTTCAACATCCTGCTGCCCGGGGAGATCGTTCCCCACCATTCGCTCCTGTCGGTCAAGGAATACCACGGAACGGCGATCGCCCTGATGACCAGCGACGTGGACGTCATCCCTCCGGACGAGTGGTACCGCTCGCTGGAGGAAAACCCGCTGATGTACCGGGACATCGCGCTGCAGCTCCAGATGAAGCTGCGCCTCACGCAGCAGCGCATGGACCAGTTGACCGCTTCCTCCCCGGCGGACAAGCTGGCGCTTTTGAACGAATGGTTTCGCACGTACGTGGGCGATTACGCCTTGACCGAGCTGCTCACCCAGGAAGAGATCGGCCAGTTGGTCGGGCTGCGGCGGGAGACGGTGAACCGGCTGCTGCGCAAAAACACGTAGGCACACCATGGAACAGTTCCGTGGTGTGCCTGTTTGCCGTTACAGGCTTTCGTTACATGTCTTCAGTGATCGCGGACAGCTCGTCGGCGGAGACGGCCACCTGCGAAACCGCCTGATTGATGTCTTCCATCACCTTGAAGAAGCGTTCCAGCTCCCGCTGGATGTGCGTGCTCTGCTCCTTGCTCTCGGTCACCGCCTGCAAGATTTCCGCGAAAAAGGCGGTGGTCTCGGCGGTCATCGCGGTGCTGGACGCCACCATCCGCTCCACTTCCCTGACCACGGCGGACAGGCTGGCCGTCTGGGCGCTGGTCTTTTCGATCAGTTCGGTCACGCCGGAGACGGACTGTTTCGTCTGCTCCGCCAATTTGCGCACTTCGTCGGCCACGACGGCAAAACCGCGCCCTTGTTCTCCCGCGCGGGCCGCTTCGATCGCGGCGTTGAGGGCCAGCAGGTTGGTCTGCTCGGCGATGGCCGTCACCACGTCGACGATGCCGCGAATTTTCGCCGCAATCTCCTCCAGCGTCCCCATTTCCGCGGCGATCTGCTGCGCGCTCCGCTGGATCAGCCCCATCTGCTCCTGCTGCGTCTCCAGCTTTTCCCTGCCTTCCTGGGACAACTGCTGGGCGCGCAGGGAGTGGCCCGTACCGCTCTCCGCAAAACGGAGCACGTCCCGCGATTGTTCCGTCAACTGCTGCACCGACGCGCTGGTCTGCTGCGAGACGGCCGCCAGCTCGTGGGCGGACTGGGCCAGAACCTGACGAAGCTGCTCGTTTTTCCGCCGCGCTTCCTGCCGGATCCGCTCGTGCTCGTTCTCGTACTCTTCCAGCACGAGCTGCTGCTCGATGTTGAGGAGTTTCGTCACCACCGTCACGGCCCGGACAAATTCCCGCTTGTCCGCAATCGCGTCGTCCATAATCTTGATCAGCGAGACCAGCAGGTTCTGAAACGAGCTCATGTACCATTTCGGCTCCAGCCCGATTTTCACGTGGACGATGGCGATCCGTCTGCGCTGCTCGATGAAGGCGGCGTCGATCCGGCCGCTGAACATCTCTTGAATGTGCCGTTTCAGCGTCTGTTTGAGCCGTTCGATCGAGCTGTTTTTCTCGATGATGGACATCAATAGCGGCTCTCGTTCTATCTTTTCATAAAAGAAATGGACGATGTTGTCGATGTGTTGGACAATCAAGGGCTGCAGCGCTTTAACCACTGCCAGATCCTCTTCGTTCAAGTGAATCATCGACAATTGTCTGGCCAGCTCGGACTGCGGCTCAATGCGCACTTCTCCCTTTTCCCGCATGTCCCGGAAAAAAGACTCGCCGCTTCGGCCGCCCTTCCGGCCAAAGAAATTCGAAAATGGGCTCTTGCTCATTGCTTGCTCTCCTTTTGTTCCATCGATTTTCACCATGGCTACCCATTCGGTATCACCCTATTCTTATACCCCCATTGTTCCGCTTCCCAAACCCGACGCCTGGCCCCACGACCAAAAAAAGGCGCGGCCTTGATTCAGCCGCGCCCTTCGCGTCAGACGGTCCGCACCGGCAGCATCTCCAGCGCCCCCGGATTCATCAGGCTGGACGTGTCGCCGAGCGTTTCGCCGAGAAATTTCTGCTTGATCAGCCGGCGCATGATCTTGTGCGTCCGGGTTTTCGGCAGGTCGTGGACGAGATGCACTTCGCCCGGTTCGTACGGCCTGCCGAGCGCCGCGGCCACGTGCCGCTTCAGCGCCGCCGGGTCGGGCGCTGCTCCCGGTTTGGCGACGATGAACAGGATCAGCTCTTCCCCCTTGAGCGGGTGGGGCACGCCGATCGCGGCCGATTCCAGCACAGACGGATGCCGGTTGACCACGTCCTCGATTTCGCCCGGTCCGGTGCGGCGTCCCGACACCTTGATCACGTCGTCGGCCCGCCCCAGGTGAAACCAGTACCCCTCTTCGTCCACCATGACGATGTCTCCCTGCCACCACATGTCCGTCCCCAGGGAAAAATAGGTGTCCAGATACCGCTGCGGATTTTTCCAAAACCCTCGGGTTTGCGCGGGCTGCGGCAGGGTAAACACGAGATAGCCCGGTTTTCCGGCCGGCACCGGCGCTCCCGACTCGTCCACCACGCGCGGGCCGACTGCCGGCGTCACGCCCAGGCAGGTGGCTTTGTGCGGCTCGACGCAGGTGGAGGAGATGATCTCGGCAAACACCTCCGTCCCGCCGCTGCCGTTGATGATCGGGGCCCTGCCGTTCGTCCACGACGCGTACCAGGTCCAGGTCTCTTCGTCGATCGGCTCGCCCGTGTGGCCGAGGATTCGCAAGGAGGAGAGGTCCGCCTTGGCGCGAAACGGTTCGGCGTACGTTTTCAGCAGGCGGAGCGCGGTCGCCGGCGCGCCGAACACGGTGACGCGGTGTTTTTCCACCAGGTCGTACAGCCTGCCGGGATGGGGATGCATCGGACTGCCTTCGTACATCAGATAGGGAGCGGCCACCGCATGGGCGGAAAACAGCGGGAGCTGCCCCATCATCCAGCCGAAGTCGGTCACCATGAAAAAGCGGTCGTCCGGGCGGGTGTCGTAGACGAACATGCCCACTTCCGCCGTTTTCACCGCGATTCCGCCGTGCACGTGGACGATTCCTTTGGGACTGCCGGTCGTGCCGGACGAATAGCTGACCATGCAGACCTCTTCCGCGTCCGTTTCCACGGTCGCAAAGACGTCCGGCGCATCCCGCAGCGCCTCGCTCCAGCGCCAGTCGCGGCCGGGCGTGTACAGCGCCTTTTCGCCGAGCCGTTCCGCCACCACCACCGCCTGCACCGCAGGAGCCGAGTCCAGCGCCCTGTCCAGCACGTGCTTCAGCAGGACCGGCTGCCCGCCGCGGTAAAACCCGTCGGCCGTCACCACCGCTTTGGCCTCCACGTCCCGCAGGCGAACCGCCACCGCCTCGGGGCCAAACCCGGAAAAGAGCGGCACGGCCACGCCCCCTGCCTTGTAAATGCCGTACAGGGCGATCACCGTTTCGGGAATCATCGGCATGTAAATGGCGACGCGGTCTCCCCTGCCCACACCCAGGCGGTTCAGCGCGTGGGCGAAGCGGTTGGCTTCCCGGTACAGCGCGTCAAACGTGAAACGCCGCTCCTCGCCGTCCTCCCCTTCCCAGAGCAGGGCCAGCCGCTCCGCCGTCTCCGCCTGAAGCGCCCATTTGTCCAAAAAGTTGTGAACGAGGTTGATTTTCCCGCCGACGAACCACTTCGGCCACGGCAGGCCGCGGGACAGGTCGACGACGGTATGGTACGGGCGGGTGAACCGGATGTCGGCAAAGCGGAGAAACGCCTCCCAAAACCAGCCCACGTCCTCCTCCGAACGCCTCAGCAGTTCCCGGTAGTCGGCGATGTTCTCCTGCTCCATGAAACGCCACAGGTTGCTGCTCCTGAGCTGTTCTTCCGACGGCACCCACGCGACGGGACGGCTCCTGGTCATGTGCTCCCCTCCAAATTTAGTCCGAATAGTTTGAAAACAATTTCTTTTCATCATTTTCGTATGGGGGACCAGCCCCTGTCAATACGCGGCGGAAATACGACCCAGCGAGGAAACAAATGGCGGAAAGTGAGGCACACTACGGGAAGGAATCCGGGCTGTCCGTCAAAACGAAAACGGCAAGCGGACGGGCGTGCCGTCATACCCTTGATGGTGAGACCGATTGGGAAAGAGGAGGCGGTATCCCATGAAGACGTCCGACCCGGACGAGGTCGTCCGCGGCGCTCCCAGCAGACAGGCGCTGCGGACGGCGTACGAGCTGATCCTGACGCGCATCTGGCCGCGCATGGCGGCCCGGCAGACTCCGAGCGGCGGCGCGTCCCCGAACGCGCCCCCTCCCCCATCATCCACCGGCAGGAGCATGGTTCATGAAGATTCGACTGATACAGAACGGACTGATCACCCAGATTGACGACCTCGACGAGACGCGCACGCCGCCCGACAACGGCTTTTACTGGATCGACGCCACCCTGTTTGACCTCGATGTGCTGCAGCCGCTGTTCGGCCTGCACGACCTGGCGATCGACGACTGCCTGGACGAGGAGGAGCAGCGGCCCAAGCTGGAGGTGTACCACGATCACTACTTCATCGTCATCAACCACGCGGAATTCCGCGACCAGGACATCTTTTTGCGAGAGGTCAACATTTTTTTGGGCGGCCACTACATCATCACCGTCACCAAGCATCCCCATGGAATCTACCCCCGCTTGCTGCAAATCGTCAGGGAGGAAGAACTGAACCGGCCGGACGCGTTTCTTTACCATCTGGTGGACCAGATCGTGGACCAGTATTTTCAGGTGATGGAACACATCGAGGAACTGATCGAAAAACTGGAGGAAGACATCCTGCTCAACGTGCGCAAAACGCAGTTGAACCAGATCATCGGCCTTCGCAGCGAAGTGCTGTACGCGCGCAAGATGCTCCTGCCGCAGCGCGATCTGATCGATGCGCTGCACACAAAAGAACTTCCGCTGATCGAGCCCCGTCTGCGGAAGTACTTCGGCGACATATTGGAAAACGCGGTCAAGATCGTGGAAAGCTTCGAGACGTTTCGCGACCTGATCGGCAACCTGCGCGAAGCGTACCACTCCGCCGTGGCCGGGCGGACGAACGACATCATGCGCATCTTTACCGCCCTGACCACGATTTTCATGCCGCTGACCATCGTGACCGGCATCTACGGGATGAACTTCGAATACATGCCGGAGCTGAAATCCCGGTACGGCTACTACATCGTCCTCGCGTTCATGGCCGCGCTCGGCTTGACGATGTTCTGGATTTTCAAGCGGAAAAAGTGGCTCTGAGGAGACTCGCCGCGTGATTTCATACCAGTCCGTCGCAGGCGACGATCATCAGTTGAAGCCGCTTCGACAGGTCGTACTCGTACGGCGACGCCACCGGCTCCCCGTTCTCGTCGTAGAGAATGCGAACGATGGGCCTGCTGGGCATGCCCTTGTTGGAATCGACGACCACGCCCGACTCGCCCGTGTTGAGCGTCACCGACAAGCCCAGCGGATAGAGGGAGATGGTGTCCCGCATGCTCTCCACGAATGTCTTGGCAAACAGTGTATCCGTCCCGGCAAACAGCTTCTCCATCGCTTCGTGAGGCAGAAGCGGCGGGCGGTAGATGCGGTGCGTGGTCAGCGCGTCAAACACGTCGCAAACGGTCACCAACTGGGCGTACGGATGGATTTCCCCGCCCTTCAACCCGCGCGGGTAGCCTGTCCCGTCCAGCCGTTCGTGGTGCTGATACGCGCAGTGGGCGGCCAACAGCGGTATGTCTTCCTGCCGGCGCAGCAGTTCAAACCCGTACTCGGCGTGCTTTTTCATCACTTCATACTCTTCCGGGGTGAGGCGGTCCGGCTTTTTCAGGATGTCGTCGGGAATGGCCATCTTGCCGATGTCGTGCATCATGGCGCCGATGCCGATCTCCAGCACCTCTCGTTCCGAAAAACCGGATTTGATCGCCAGCGCGGTGCCGTACAGCGTCACGTTGAAGGAGTGGGAGAAAATGTAGTGATCGGAGGCGCAGGCATCGGCCAGCAGGTTCATCGCCGAGCGGCAGCCTCTCAACTCGTCCGCCATCCGGGACAACACCTGCCGCAGTTGGCGGCCCAACTGCCTGTCCGTAAACACCTGCTGCCATTTGTGCGGAAACTCGTGCACCGAGCGGAACGCGGTTTGAATGACGCTCATCGCTTCCCGCCGGGTTTGCTCCGACACGGGCGTTTCCAGCACGATGTCTTCCGTGCGCTTGTCCTGTATGTAAAGCGTGGCAATGTTCATCTGTTTCAGCCTGTCCAGCATGCGCTGCGTCAATTCGACGCCGGCGCCCACGAGGACGGTTCCGTTCTCCGCGTAAATGGCCCGGGCCAGCGTGTCGCCAGGCCGGCACTTGTGGATCGAGGTCAATCTCATGTCCATTCTTCGCCTTTCGTCATAGTACCCCTATTATAACGCGATTCGATCGGCTTCTACATTCTTTTTCTCGACAAGGCCGCCCATGTCGAAACGAGGAACCCGTTCGACACGCGTTGGACTGCAGGGCGCAGCAGCCGAGCCCCGCGATTCCATGAAAAAAATCGCCTCCGTCTCTGCCGACCAAGGCGATTTTTTCACGCAATCCGTATTGCTTCGCGTCCGGACAGGCTAAAACATTTTGCGGACGGCGTCGCGGCCGATCGTGCCGGGGGTGATCCCCAGGCGCTCCGCCGTGACCGTCACCGATTCCAACGGAGCGTCCAGCAGCTCCTCGATCGTTTTGACCCCCACCGCGCGGCCGGCGATAATCTCCCGGCTGGCCAGGCGTTCGTTCAACAGGCCGACGTCCAGCGCGCCGCACATGATGTACCCTTTGTCCGTGGTGACGGCCAGCAGTGTGGTCTTGGGCAGGCGCACGGTCACGGCGATGGCGGTTCCCTCTTCAAAATGGACGGGTGCGATCTCGATCATCGCGGATTCCTCCTTTGTCTCCAAATATCCGTGGCGCTACCATCCTATGACATCCGGCCAGAAAGGGTGTAATCGCGGAAGGTCAATGCACCAGCGGGGAGGGGGACTGCTCGTCTTCCATCGCCACCTTGCGCTTCATCACCTCGATCATGTAGGTGGCCAGCATCTGAAACAGCTCTTCCTCCTCCATGTCCGACACCAGGCGGAGCAAATCCTCCCGGGACTGTTCCGCCAGGATGCCGACGACGATGGCAACGATGTCCTCCTCGCTGCCGTTGAAGTGGCCTTTGTACATGTTGTACACTTCGTCGATAAACCGCATGATTCGCTCCTCCTTTCCCCTGTAGCATGCCCCATTCGCCGGGCGGGTGTGCAGGATCGCCGTCAGATGGACACGGGCAGCCAGCGCGGTTGAAAGCCGGCGCGAACCAGTTCGTCATCCCCCAGCGTCACGGCGAGGATTTCCCGCAGCAGTTCCGGGAGGTAAAACCGAATCTCGCCGCCGTCCGCCAGTTCCGGGAACAGGCGGCTGAACATGAACATATCCACGGTGCCGACCCGATACGTCCGCCCGGGCTCAAGCGGCTGGCCGTTCACTTCGACCCGCTCGATGTCCGGCCGCTCGCCCGGGCGGTACCACACCCGCAGGCCGTCGATGCCCATCCAGCCGATCTGGATGCCCCGGAAGCCGAAACCGCGCAGTTCCCGCTGCACCATCTCCGGCTGGACGGCCCGCTTCAGCACCCCCAGCAGTTGTTCCCCCGTCAGCGTGACGGCGCAGGGATTGATGGGATGCGGCACGCAGGTCAGCAGGTCTTTGTACGACACAGTGCCCCGCTTCAGCGGCGCAAGCAGCAGCCCGCCGTTGGCCAGCCCCACCTCCGCCCCGGTCCATTTGCGTAGGCTGGCGGCCAGCACCGAACCAAACGGCGTTTCGTTCGACCATCCGATGTCCAGATCCGCCGAGAGAGAAACCGCCGGACGCGCCAGCAGGGTTTCGGCCGCCTGCTTTTCCCGCCGCAAAAAGTCGTCCAGCTCCGGTTCGGGCAGATAATCCTTCGTGCGAAACAGCTCGGCGCACAGACCGCTCACCTGTTTCGCCGCCGCATCCCAGGTCAGACGCACGTGTCCGACATGCTCGCCATAACGGCCCGCCTGGGCGATCAGCGTGCGGCCGATGCGCTCGCCGTGCTCCAGCAGATGATGGGTGTGGCCGCCGAGGATCACGTCCAGGCCGTCCACCTCCCGGGCCAGCCGGCAGTCCGCCTGATAGCCCAAATGGGACAGGAGCACGATCACGTCCACCTGCGGACGAAGCATGGCCACCTGTTCGCGGATCAGCGGCAGCGGCTCGCGCAGATCCCACCCCATCATCCGGTAAAACGGGACAAACGGGATCGTCACCCCCAGGATCGCCACCCGCAGATCGGGCCATTGATGCACCGCGTACGGCACCGCCCACTGCGGCGTCCGCCCGCTCGCCGGCTCGATCAGGTTGCCGGCCACCACCGTAAAGTCGGCGTGTTCGTACAAAGCGTCCAGTTTCTCTTTGGGAAAGGTAATCCCCTCGTTGTTGCCGATCGTCACGTACTGGTACCCGCTCCGGTTCATCACCCCGACGTTGGCCCGCCCCCAGGTCGCTTCCGTTTTGAGGCTCATGCGGTCCACGTGGTCGCCGATGTCGACGGTCAGCACCCGCTCGCCCCGCGCTTCCCACCCCTGCCGGTTCTGGCGCAGGCAGGAGGCGATCTGCGGCATGTTGGCAAAGTTGCTGTGCACGTCGTTGGTGTGCAGAATGTGCAAGGTACAAGTGTCCGCCACAGCTCTCCCCTCCCTCTCGCAACTACTTCCAGATCGCTTCGCCGATCATCTGGATCCCCACTCCCAGGATCAGAACCCGCAGCAGCAGCACAATCGTTTTGCCTTTCAAGCGGGCGGCCAGGGCCGCCCCCAGATTGCCGCCGATCCAGGCGCCCGGCGCCAGCATGGCGGCGAACAGCCAGTGCACGTGATCATGCAGGATGTTGGTCGCGGAACCGACAGCGGCGGAGAACAGGATGACCAGCATCGACGTAGCGGTCGCGATGTGCGGCGGGAAGCGGAACAACACGATCAGTGCCGGCACCATCAGCAGGCCCCCGCCCACGCCAAACAGCGACGAGACGACGCCCACCAAAAAGGCGACCGCCACGGCTGCCCACCGCTGGTACCCGTACTCGTACTCGACGCCGTCGGGATCGACGAAGCGGCGCTTCACATCCCAAGACAGGTTTCGCGGCTTGATTTTGTCCTTGACCATCATCAGGGCAAACATGCCCAACTGAAACAGCCCGAACAACAGCGAAAACGTCTTCACTGGCAGTAGTGTATTCAGGTAGACGCCCGCGACAGCACCGGGGGCGGTGCCCAAAAAAAAGAGCAGGGCGGTCTGCACGTCCGCCTTTTTCTGCCTGATGTAGGAAATCGACGACGAGAGCGCCGTCACCCCGATGACCAACAGGGACGTGCCGGCCGCCACCTGCGGGCTGACGGAGCCCGGCTCGTAGGCGTTGGCAAAGTAAAGCAGCGCCGGCACAAAAAACATCCCGCCGCCCAGGCCGGCGATGCTGCCGATCATGCCGGCCACCAGTCCCACGACGAGAAACAAAGCCGCCATAGCGTAAACCATCTGCAAACCTTCTTTCGTACTGTTAGAACAGCTCCAGTTGACGCGGATTCAGACCCGTCGGCCGGACGTCCAGCATGTCCATGAACTGCTTGGCGTTGCCGGCGGCGTGCCCGCCCGAGTTGTTGTTGAACAGGATGCACACTTCCGCCGCCTCTCGGGCCACTTCCCGAACGCGCGGCACCCACTCCGCCAGTTCCGCTTCGCTGTACTGGTAGAGATAGCGGACATCCCGCCAGTTTTGCCCTTCGCCCGGATCGCGCCAGCCGGAGACGTTCCGCCCGTGAAAGCGGATCAGGGCCAGCTTGGGGTCGGTCACGGCGACGACGACAGGGACGCAGCCGCTGCCTGCCTGCGGCTCGTCGCAGAGGACGTGTGCCGCCCCGATGGTTCTGAGAAACTCCAGGGTCTTCTCACGGTAGCGCGGCTCAAACCAACTGCGGTGGCGAAATTCCACGGCAAACGGATACGCGGCCAGCGCCTGCCGGCAGGCCTGGACGTACTGCACGTGCTCCCGCGTGCAGTCAAACCAGGGGGGATATTGAAACAGCAGCGCTTTCAGCTTGCCCGCCTCCACCAGCGGCTGGATGCTCTCCTCAAACTGGCGGAACAGTTCCCGCCGATCCAGGGGCGCTTCACTGCGCTGGTGGCCGGTCATCGCCTGATGCGGCTTGACGATGAAGCCAAAGCAGTCCGGTGTTTCACGCGCCCACGTCTCGTAATGGCGCTGCGGCAAAATGGCGTAAAAGGAACTGTCCAGTTCCACGATGGGGAAGTGGCCGGCATAGACGGACAGCTTGTCCCGGCTGTGCGTCCCCGGGGGATACAGGTCGTAGTGATCTCCCCAGCCGCACACTCCCACATGGATCGTATTCATCTCAGCGCATACCTCCAACACCAACGGGGGAAGAAATGACCAATCGTTCAGGAACCGGCCCCTGCCCGTTCGTTCATGGCGGGACCCCTTTGCGATTAAGCATACCAAACTATGCCGGGAGGGAAAAGTGGCGAATGCCTCCCGGTTGCGCACCGGACGGCCCATGGTACAATCGACTGTAACAAGTCATGTTTGCTTGTGCCGTTGATGCACGCCACATTCCTGACGGAGGAGAAGCCGCATGTACGACGATCTGATGGGCCATCCCTTTGCCAGTCGAAACGCTGTTTTGTCTCTGGCCCGGCACACGGCCAAACGCCTCCTGGCCGAAGCGCAGGAGGCGTTACCGTACGAGTATTCCGCGCTGCTGACAGGGCGCGGCTCCATGGTGACCGGCTATCTGACGATGCGCTCGGCCGGCCACGGCAGGCACGCGTTTTCGTGGGACGCCCCCTCCTTTTTTCAGGCGCTTGCCACCGTGAGGAAGACTGGCGTCCAGTGGGTCGGCGTCCTGCACAGCCATCCGACGACCCCGCCCGTTCCCTCCGAAGCAGACCAAAGCGGCTGGCACTATCCCCAGCTCGCCTACTGGATTCTCGGCCTCGCAGGCAGGCGCCCCGACCTGCGGCTGTACCAGTGGTCGGACGGCCGCTTTGTCGAGCGCCCCTACGCGCTTGCGGACATCACCGGAAGCGTCGTCTCCACGGGAGACGACACGCTGCCGCGCAGCGTTTGAACAACCATCCTCGCCTGACGGGAGGAAGGGGGATCACGGCTTCGCGTCTCGATCCGGGGTTTTGAGAGAACTGCCGATCGTCCGGATCTTCAGCTCGACGTTTACGTCGACAACCATCTGTTCCATAAAGGTTTTGGGGTCTCGCTTCAACGCATGGTACAGGTCCGGGTGGTTTTTCAACCGGGTGGTCAGCCGGAACACATCCGCTTTGAACTCGTCTTTCAGCTTGTTCGCCGTCGCGGTCAGCCGTTTTTTCAGCATGGCCCCGTACCACCGCTCAGCCTTTCGGATCTGTTCCGGTTCGGAAAAGGAGGCGCCCATGCATTGGTATTCGATCAGCTCCGTCTCGAGGAAGACTTTAAACGTGAGATGCGGCCGGCCATTTTGCATGGCAGGCTCGATTCTGCTTCTCCCCGCCAAGAGCTGAAGCCCCGTTTTTTTGCCTCCGGAACACGAGAAGGACAGAAGCCCCCGTTCAATTTCATTATGCAAAAGGGACAGGTCCTGCATTTGATCCGTTGAAAGGGTACCCACCATTTTTTGGCGGTCAAATACGGCCGCTTGTTTCATGTGTATCTTTTTGTTTTTGTCCAACGACGCTTTTACCAGGATGAACGGTATGTGTCCCCGAACGCTTTTGGAGACCACCCCCAGGTTGGACTCGGGCATCACCAGCGTCCGCTGTACATTTGCCGCCATCTCCGCCATGTGCAGTGCCGGGGTGGGTTGGGAGATGCTCGGCGTGGTAAAGAACCGGGAAACCGTTCCATCCAGCACGATGATTTCCGTGTGGCGTCGCATCTGGGGCAGACGGGTCAAAAAGTCGTACAGCTCGTTGATGCCGTTTTTCGCTAATTTTTCCCCCACCCCGATGAGCTGCAGGTGAGCCAAATTGGGAATGCGATCGCTAAGGGATACGATCCGCTCGATTCCTTCCGCGAACGACGGCGTCGTGATGACGATGTTCGTGTAGGCTTTACGACTGTTTGCCTGCGTACTGCCCCCCGCTCCCATATTCCCTCCTGCGCCTGCCGGTTCGACCACCTGTACGAGAACCTGGTACATCCGCATCTTTTTGCCTTTTTCAGTGGCCGGAGGCAGCTCGTCAACTCCGATGCCGACAATGACCGCGCGCTTCTCCAGCTCCCGGTAATCCCAGCATCCGGCAAGCAGGACGCCGATAAAAAGGATAACCGTGACGGCCGCGAGCCAGTTCCGCCGCCGTTTTGTCATGTCACATCACCGTCCTTGCGGGGAGAAGAGAGATGTCCCAGCTTGCGCCGCACAACAATGCACACCAGCATGATCAAGGGGTACGGAACGGTAAAAAACAATCCAACAAGCCCGACCTTGTCGGACCACTTCTGCATGGCGATCAAATTGTCGGGAATCAGCGACAAGACGAAGACCAGCGGCAGCAGCAGCACCATCCACCACCGCAACGCCAGGCGCGGAAACGTGCGATGGAACGAAAACGCACTGCTGAAAAAGAAGCCGAGGTGGGTGGTGTACGCGAGCGGAAGCCACAGGATGATCAGCAGCAGTTCGGCCCGCTCCACAAACTGGCGCACCAGCTCGATCGTCTTTGCCATGGTCACGACGGGAAAGGTCTGGGTGATGGTCACATCCGGACCAAGGGTCACCAGCGTGCCCAACACGAGAAAGGCGTAAAACATTCCCCCCGCGGCAATCGCGATCGACGTGCTGGCGAAAGCCTTCTCCTTGCGGGTGACGAACGGATAGTACAGAAACAGCACTTCAAAGCCGAGGAACGAATAAATCGTTTGGGGAAGGGCAGAAATGACGGGACGGATGCCGTCCTGAAACGGAATTCGCAGTTCGGTCCAGTCAGCGCGCAGATAGGCCAGCAGAAAAAACATGACCATCAACAACAGCGTGACGGGCAGCCCCGATTCGAACATGCGGATGATCGGCATCAGCCCGTTCCATGCGGGGTACACGAGCACCAGCAGCATCGCGGCGATAATGACTTCCACAGGCGTAAACGGCAGCATTTCCTCCCTCACCACTTCGGCCATGACGCGAATGCCGGTAACGGTGAAGAACAAGTAGTACAAGCCCCATGCGACGTTCAGCAGGCTGCCGATGATGGTTCCAAACAGCTTGGGATTGTAGTCAAACACGGTCTCATGCGGAAACGTGCGGGCCACCCGGTTGATCACCCACAGCGACGCGATCGCGCACAATCCCGCCAGGATGACGGTCAGCCACGCATCTTCCCGGGCTTTCTCCATCGCACCTCTGGGCATGATGAGGAACCCTACTCCCACAAAAACGCCGAATTCAAACATGACAAGCTGGGTCGGACTAATCGCGGGACGCTGTTCCAGTCCTTGCACGAGTGATCATTCCTTTCGCGGAAAATGCAGCCTTTACTTGTTCCGCCGGTCGCGGTGCATCATCGGGGAGTCCCCCGCTTTCTTTGGCTTGCGCGTTTTCAGAAACGCGGGGCGCGTTTGCAGCTTTTTCACCGGAATTCGAACCAGCATATCCGTCCAATCCCGCAAACGCAGCGGAGAAAGCGGAGCCAGATAGGGAACGCCGAATGAAACAAGCCGGGCTACATGGGCGTGGATGAGGAACAGGCCCAGGATGAATCCGTAGGTCCCCAATAAACTGCTGCATAACAGCAGAAAGAAACGAAGAATCCGGTACGTGATGCCGAGATAATACACAGGCGCCGTGAAGGAGGAGATCGCGGTCAACGCGACGATGACGACCGTCACGGGACTGACCAGATTGGCATTTACGGCCGCTTCCCCAATCACAAGCCCTCCGATGATGCTTACCGCCTGCCCGACCGGCTTGGGCAGCTTGACGCCGGCTTCGCGCAAAATCTCGATCATCAGTTCCATGATGAAAATTTCCACCAGAAAGGGAAACGCCACCTTGACCCGAGCGGCGTCCATGGAGATGAGGAGCCGAGTGGGAATCAGCTCCGGGTTGTACGCGACCAGCGACAGGTACAGTCCGGGCGTCGTGATGCTGAAAAACAGGGCGATCATCCGCACAAAGCGGATTAGCGTGGCGTACTGCCAACTGGTGTAGTAATCGTCGACGGTTTCCAGCAGTTGAAAGAACGTGATCGGCAGAAGCAGCGCGTGCGACGCCCCCTCGACCATGACCGCCACGTTTCCCTCGATCAGATAGGAGCAGGTGACGTCGGGCCGTTCGGTGGGGCGCAGTTGGGGAAACAGGGAGAACGAATTGTTCTCCAGGTATTCCTGAAGCTGCATCTGGCCGATCAGGCTGTCTGTTTCGATGCAGGAAAGACGCCGCCTCACTTCTTCCACGATGCGCGGATTGGCCACGTCCGCGAGGTACAATACGGCTGTTTCCTGCTTCGTCCGTCTTCCCACCACGACGGATTCCACCCGCAGATACGGGTCGCGCAGGCGCTGGCGAACCAGTCCGATATTGGTGTTGAGGGTTTCCACAAAACTTTCTTTCGGTCCAATGACGCTTTGTTCCGTTTCCGGCGGCTCGATGCTCCGGCCGTTTTCCTTCTTTACTCCGACAGCCAAACCGACTGGCTCGCCGTCCACCAAGAGCAGCGCTTTGCCGTACAGGATCTGCTCGATCGCGGTCTGCCAGTCCTCCACCCGCTGTGTGTCACTTGCGGACACGATGCCCTCCTGGATGAACGGGAGCAGGCTTCTCTCCTCCTTGTCCCCGGCCGGGGACGTCTCCTGAGCGGTCGGGAACAAGCCCGCTCTCTGCTGCAGGGACACGATCACCTGCCGGTTCAGGCGGTCGGGATCTGCCAGACTGCGCAGGAAGAACAGGCTGACATTCCTGTCCAGACACGTGAGGTGGCAGGCGGCAAAATCGCTGCTGCCGCCCAGCCGCTCCGTCAGCTCCTCCGCGTTTTTGACCAGCGACGCGTGAAGGGGCGTTTTCCCGATCGTGTTCACCGCTTGTTTTTCGCGTAACAGAAACCGCTTTGATTTATCCACCGATTTGCGCCAAAACAGGTTGAACTGCATAGGGGGTTCAAACCTTTCCTTCCATTCATTCCCTTCAAGCCTCTATAGTGTTGGCGAATCGCGGTCCAATTATGAATGGATCGACCTCCAGATTCCTCCCTCCACTTATCGCCTGAAAACGGAATAGAAAAATCCGGTTCGATCATACTACAGGTAAAACAGAAACCAGGGAGGAAACACGTGATACCGTATAAAGGCGTTATGTATGGTCTTTTTGCCGTCATTTTCATCGCGGGGTTCATTGCAAGCATCTGGTATATAAAAAAACAGGAAACCAAAGAACTGGACAGCAGCATCCGTGAAACGACCGTAAAACACCCGGTCGCAGCCAATGTGGGAATGATCGTCTATCTCATCGGGTTTGCCGTGCTGTTGGCAGTTGTTATCGTCACGTTTCTCTATTACTAACGGGAGGAAGAGCGGCATGGAGAAAAAGCGATATTACGTCTCGGTTCAAGCAGGAACCATTCTCGAAAATCAAGGTGACGCCTCATACGAATTGGAAATCGAGGCGAGTGAAGTGGAGGTGGAAGAGCTTCGCAGCCTGTTCGATCAAAGGTGGACCAACGATTTTGATTCTTACCTCCGTGCTCACATCGTGGCGATTCCGTATCACGAGGATAAGGAAAACGATCTTCATGACGAGCACTTGCGGGACATATACGCCACTCTTTATCGACTCGGCACGGAGGAAACACGGCGCCATATTCAATCGATGGGACTTGTTTGAGCCCGTTTTTTCCGTTCACTTCGCCGTCCAATCGCCCTGCCGGCTCGAATGTTGTTCAGGTACATCATTTCAGCAGGAATAGGCGAACGTCTATTCAACAGATACTCCTTGGTGAATAGCCTAGTATGGAATGGAAACCAAGCGCAAACCAAGGAGTGAAATCATGCATCCTTCGCACGACTACAACCAGCTTGTCCAAGATTTGCAGAAAGCGACTCAAGGGGAGTATGAGGCAATTGAATTTTACAAGGCATTGTCCCGATTGGCACCACCCGACCACATACGGTACATTGAACAAATCGGCAGGGATGAGAGAAGCGAACATATTGTTAATTTCACCAAATACTATCGCCAACTGACCCATAGGGAACCCGTTTTACGGCCCGTGACAACACTTCCCACTGACTATGTGGCAGGAGTAAAAAAAGCAATAGACGACGAACAGGAAGCCGCCGACTTTTATCAGAAAGTGTACCTGCGTTCCCGGGATCCTTATGTGCGGGGACTATTTTTCGAAGCGATGACAGACGAAATGAGACATGCGACCAGACTCGCCTTTTTGTACAGCAACTACTTTCTGGAGCAGGGGAAGATTTGACACGGTTGTCCATCGCTGGACATGGATCTCTGAATGTTTCACCATCTTTCTTTTTCCATATCAGATTGGTTTGTCGTGAAGGAATCGGCACATAACAAAAAAGCAGGCTTCCCGTCGGCGAGGGAAACCTGCTTGTGATGAACATGGAATGGCCCTAGCGGCCCCATTTCACAAGGGGGTCGTTAGGTCTGCTGTTCCGCTGAAGACATTGCCGGACGATGGGCAGGGTCCGCAGCCGGGAGCGGCTCGGCCGCGGCCGCCGCCTGCTGCGCCGCGGGCTGCGGCACGGCCGGGGCCTCCGGTTTGGTCGGCTGCATGAAGTCGGCGATCATTTTGTTCATGTCCAGACCGGAGACGTCCTTCAGCATTTCCGGAAGCTGGGCCATCAGCCTGGTCACGCTGCCGCTCAGCCGGTTGACGCCGTCGCCCTGCCCGCCGCCGGTGTCGATGATGGTCACCTTGTCGATCGCTTTCATCGGCTCGGCCACCTTCTCGGCCAGCTCAGGCAGCATCTTGGCGATGATGTCCAGCACGGCCGCCTGCCCGAACTTTTCGAACGCTTCGGCCAGCTTCTCCTTCCCCTCCGCCTCCGCTTCCAGCTTCAGGCGGGTCACCTCAGCCTCGGCGCTGCCTCGCGCCTTTTCCGCCTCGGCGATGGCCAGGCCTTCCAGCCGCTTCTGTTCGGCCAGCGCTTTCGCTTCCGCCTCGATGCGGTACTTCAGCGCGTCGGCTTCGCGGATTTTCTTCGCCTTTTCCGCTTCCGCCGCCTGTTCCACGGCATAGCGGTCGGCGTCCGCCTTTTTCTTCACTTCGGCGTCGTACTGCCGCTCGCGGCGCAGGATTTCCTTTTCCTCCAGCTCGATTTCCTTCTGCTTACGGACGAGGTCGATTTTCATCTCCTCTTCCGTCACCTTTTGCTTCGCGACGGCTTCCTGCAGCTTGTAGGCCTGGTCGGCGACGGCTTTCGCCTTGTCCTGCTCCTGCTTGAAGGAGGCGATTTTCAGTTCCTTGTCCTTCTCCGCCTCGGCGATGTTGGTCTCTTTCAGCAGTTCCGCCTTGCGCGCCTCTTCTTCCGCCTGAGCCTGGCGGATGCGCGCTTCCTTGTCCGCTTCCGCCTGGGAAATCGTGGCGTCCCGCTTGACGGCCGCAATCTGCGGAATCCCCAGCGCCGCCAGGTAGCCGTTTTTGTCGCGTACGTCCTTGATCGTGAAGCTGACCACGGAGAGACCCATCTTTTTCAGGTCCTTGGCGGCGACGGCCTGCACCTCCTGGGCAAAGCGCTCCCGGTTTTTGTAGATCTCCTCCACGGTCATGCTGCCGAGGATGGCGCGCAGGTAGCCTTCCAGCACTTCCTGGGCCTCCGCTTTCAGCGCGTCGTCCGACTTGCCCATGAACTGCTCCGCGGCTGTGGCGATGTCCTCGATCGACCCGCCCACCTTGATGATGGCGACACCGTCCGCCATCACCGGAACGCCCTGCTCCGTGTACACTTCCGGCGTGGAGACGTCCAGCTTGTGGGACAGCAGGCTGAGGAAGTTGGCCTGTTGGAAAATCGGCAGGATGAAGGCGCCGCCGCCCCGGACGATTTTCATCTTGCGGCCGGACTCGTCGCTGAGCACGTTTTTGGTGCCCAAAAAGCTGCCGGTCACGATCATCGCCTCATCGGCGCCCACCGTCTTGTACCGGGCCCAAAAAGCGATGCCCAGCACCACGAAGACGCTGACGACGACGGCGACGGTGACGAGAATGGTCGGTTCGTTCATAGCATGCTCTCCTTTTCTTCATAATGGGGGAACGGTGTGACATGCAGAACGTGGTCGCGCACCTCTACCACCACGACCCGCGTCCCTTCCCGGATCGGTTCGCCATCGACGCTGGCGGCCATGTGGTGGGTGGTGCCGGCCACCATGGCAATCAGCACTTCTCCCAGACCGCCCGATGGGATCGACGTCCACACTTCGCCGATCTGGCCGACGAGCTGCTGCATCGAGTACCCGGTCGAGTTTTCCGCCTTCGCCATCGGCTCCACCCAGACAAAGTACGCCAGAACCGCCAGCGCCGCTCCGCCCGCAGCGGCCAAGCCCAGCACCGTCCACGCGGAAAAGGAGGTCAGACGGGACAGGAGCAAACCCGCGGCGCCAAAAGCGGTGATCCCGCTGACCAGGAGGACGGGCTGCAGCACCGGCAGATGGACCTGTTCCAGCCAGTCGGAGACGGCCCCGCCCCACAAAAGCGTCATCAACGTATAGACAAGGCCAAACGCCATGCAGATGAGGTAGACGGTATCCATCACGCCCATGTTTGTCACCCCTTTCCATTCCTGTCATCCTTTTCATACGTATGGGTAGGCCAAATGTTTCGATTTTTCGGCAATATTTTCATCGAAAGTGGGACTTGCGTTTCATGCTGTTCAGACAAAAAAAGCAGACGTCCCCGCCGCTTCGGACGGCAGGAACGTCTGTCAGGTTCCGGTCTCGGCGCTTTGATCACCCATCACGGACAGGGGACCGCCATACGGACCCCGTCCTCTTCCGGCCGGGCTCCGCCTTTTTGATCGCCTCCGCCAGCCTGCGAATCCCCTCCTCCAGCGCCTCGCTGCTCTCCCATGAATACGTCAGCCGCATCCAGCCCGGCTCCGCTCCAAACACCTCTCCCGGCGTCATCACCACCCCCGCCCGGATCGCCGCCTCCAGCAGGTCCCGCCCGTCAACGGGCGTGTTCAGCCTGCACCAGATGTGGCAGCTTCCCGCCGGCACGTTCCACGATGCCTCCTTCCGCAGGTGCGTGTCCAGTGCCGCCAGCATCCGGTCCCGCTGGGCGGTGAGAAACGGGCGCAGCCGCTCCATCTGTCTCTCCCACAGCCCTCCTTCCAGGGCCAGCCGGGCCAACTGCTGCGAAACCGAGCTGGTGCCGTAGTCCATCTGCTGTTTGGCGTCGGCTAGCCGTTCGATGACCGCACGCGGCCCTGCCAGCCAGCCGATCCGCAGACCGGACGCGATCGTCTTGGACAAACTGCCGACGTACAGGACGGAGTCGCCGGTGTCCAGCGCCTTCAGCGGCAGCGGCGGACGCTTGGCCCCGTCCAGGGCGAGCGCTCCGTACGCGTCGTCCTCCACCACCGGAATCCGCAGTTCCCGGCAGACGGCCAGAAGCTGACGGCGGCGCGATTCGCTCAGCACGGTGCCGGTGGGATTGTGAAACGTCGGGTTGAGAAACACCATGCGAATCCGGTGTTTTTTGTACAGCGTCCGCATCTCGTCTGGGATCACTCCATCCGCGTCCATCGGGAGCCGGTAGAGGCGCAGCCCCGCCGACGCGAACAAGGGCAGCGAGTACGTGTACGAGGGTCCCTCCATGGCGACGGCATCGCCCGGGGCGAGCAGGCAGAGCGAAATGAGATGGAGCGCCTGCTGCGCGCCCGAGGTGATCAGGATCTCTTCGGGCGAGACGGCAATCCCGTAATGGGTGCGCAGGTGGGCGGACACGGCTTCGCGCAGATGCGGTTCCCCTTTGGGATGGACGTACCCCAACTCGATGGCATCCAGCTTTCCGCCGGGCAAACGCTCGAACCCCAGTGTTGGGAGCATCGCCGTCGCCAGGTCCGCCTTGGCCAAATTGATGATGGCCGGATTCCACCCGGCTTCGCGGATTCGCCTGACGATCGGCAGCGCCGGCAAAAACGCCCCGCCGGTGGTGTACTGGTGCCAGTTGGGCACTTTTTGCACGCCCCACAGGTGTCTGCTGACCCATGTGCCGCTCCCCTGCAGGGACTGGATCAGTCCGGCGGCGCGCAGCTCCTCGTAGGCAGCCGAAACGGTGCCCCGGTTGACGCCGTACTGGCGGGCCAGCGTCCGCTCCGGCGGCAGCGGGGCCCCCGGCGGCAGCGCACCGCTGACAATCTCATGTTCCAGATGCGCAGCGATCTGTTTGTAGACCGGCTGCTCCGCATGCTTGTCCGGCTTCCATTCCACGTCGCTTTCCCTCCCGATCCATCGTTTCCTCCCTTGTTCGACAAATTGGCTGATCCCCCCTGCTGCCAATTGGCTCAAGACTTTTCGCACAGCCTGCCCTACCATGGAGGATGCAACCACATGCTGTGAAAAAAGGATGGGATCATCATGGGAGTTCAAGCCCGAAGCCGGATCAGCCAGCCATCGGGAGCGTCGCATAAAACCGCGGACCGGCGGGAGGAACGGGTCGGCCTCGTCTGGGGTCTGCTCGGCGTCTTCAGCTTCAGCCTGACGCTTCCGGCCACCAAGGCGGCCCTGACCGCCCTGTCTCCGCTCACGGTCGGGCTGGGGCGGGCGCTGGTCGCCGCCGTGCTGGCCGGTTTGGTGCTGCTGCTGAAACGAGAGCGGGTGCCAACCTGGCGGCAAACCAGGCAGCTCTTGATCGTCGCCGCGGGAGTGGTCGGCGGCTTTCCGTTTTTAACCGCCTGGGCGATGGAACGAGTGCCGGCCACCCACGGCGCGATCGTGCTGGCCCTGCTGCCGCTGGCGACAGCGGGAGCGGCCGCGTTTTTCGCCGGGGAGCGTCCTTCCCGGCGGTACTGGATCTCCAGCGCCGCCGCCTGTCTGGCGATCCTGGCGTACGCAGCCGGCACCGGACTGGGCGGCCTGCAGCAGGCCGATCTGGCGCTGCTCGGCGCCGTGCTGGCCGCCGCCGTTGGATACGCCGTGGGCGGACAGCTGGCCCGCACGATGGGCGGCTGGCAGGTGATCAGTTGGGCGCTGGTCTTTTCCTTTCCACTCCTCGTCGTCCCCATGGCCGGCCCGCTCGTCTCCGAACTGCGGAACGCTTCCTGGAGCGCGTGGCTGGGTTTTGGCTACGTCAGCGTGGTCAGCCAGTATCTCGGCTTCTTCGCCTGGTATCACGGCCTGGCCGTAGGGGGCGTGGCCCGTGTCGGCCAGACGCAGTACCTGCAGCCGTTTTTCACTCTCGCCGCTTCTGCCCTGCTTTTAGGCGAATCCATCACGCTGGGGGCGGTCGCCGCTGCCGTCATCGTCGTGGCCGCCGTAGCCCAAGGACGCCGTGCCGCCGTCATTCGCATCGAGCGGTCATGACGGAAACAATCCGGCTGTGCCCTGTCCCTGGCTAAACGGAGCCGGACTGCTTTCCCGAGTGATGTCATAAGCGGCAACACACAACGCTGACAGCGGATACCAACGCGCTGATCAGAAGCAGTTGACAACCCCGGTTCTGGCAGTGCATCTTTCCAAAGCAAAAAATCCGGATCTGCCCGCTTCCTTCGGCAGATCCGGATTGCGTTACCGGCTGTCTGAACTTTTTTGTCCCAATCCCTTTATGGACTGGACCGCCGCTGAATCCAGCTTCTTTAGAAGGGCGACGAGGAGCTTTACCGCATGGTCCAAATCATCCCGGTGGACGACGGAGACATGGCTGTGAATGTAGCGGGCCGGCACGCCGATCACCATGGAGGGGATGCCGTTGTAAGCGGTGTGGATCTTTCCGGCGTCGGTGCCGCCGCCCGGCATCACGTCGATCTGAAAGGGGATGCCGTGTTCCCGTGCCGTCTCGATGACGAAGTTTCTGAGCTTGATGTGGGGAATCATCGTTCGATCCAAAAATCCCAAAAGCGGCCCTTTACCCAATCGGGTCTGCCCATCCTTTTGGGTCATGCCCGGCGTGTCCCCGGCCACTCCGACATCCAGCGCAAACGCGATGTCCGGCGAAATCTTGTGCGCCAGCGTCTCGGCACCGCGAAGTCCCACTTCCTCCTGAACGGTGGCGCCGGCGTATACGGTATTGGACAGGTCTTCCCGTTGAATCCGCTCCATCACTTTCAGCGCGAGGTAACAGCCTGCCCGGTTGTCCCACGCTTTCGCCAGCAAAAACTTGGGGTTGGGGAGGACTTCAAACGGACACACGGGAACCGCCGGGTCGCCCACCTGGACGCCGAACCGCTCCGCTTCCTCCCGGCTGGACGCTCCGATGTCGATGAACATATTGTCGATCTCCAGCACGTTCTTTCGCTCTTCCAGGGAAAGGACATGAGGCGCTTTGGAGCCAACCACCCCGGTCAGGTCTCCTGCACCGGTCAGCACTTTCACCCGTTGGGCCAGCATCACGTGTCCCCACCAGCCGCCGAGCGGCAGAAACCGCAAAAATCCGTCTTCGGTGATGTGGGTAATCAGAAACGCCACTTCGTCAAGATGCGCCGCCAACAGGATTTTCGGTCCCGATTCCCCTTTTTTCCCGACGATGCTGCCCAGGTTGTCGGCGATCAGCTCCGTTTGCAGATCGGCCAGGTGTTTTCGCATCACCTCGTGGATGCGCACCTCAAATCCGGGCGGCCCGGCCGTCTCCGTCAGTTCCTTCATCAGCAGCAAATCCTTCTCCAGAACCCATCCCTCCTTTTGGTAACCCGATCGTTAGCCTTCCCCAATTGGTCAGCCGCCATGATCCCCGGCACGTGGTTCCCCCCTATTTTCACCCGGTCGTGCGGAGGTTCATTCGGGTCCAGCCGCTTTTTCCGACAAAAAAACCCTTCCCGGTTCCGGAAGGGCTCAGGCCAAGCGGCAGTAATAGGATTGGTTCAGGCGGATCGCAAGCGCCTGGACGGCATCGCGATCCACCTCGTCCGGCAGGGGAGAACGCTCGTAAGCAGCGGTCATTTCCACAAACAGCGTTTCGGCGCAGGCGAGCACGTCCGCAAGCGGCCACTCGCCCCGCTTGATCGCCGCCAGCTCGCTGGCCCGGGGGCGGTGCACCTGCAGCGCTCCCGTTTCCAACAGCTCCCGTCCCATCTGCAAGAGCCGGATCAGATGGTGAGCGTCTTTGGCGTCGTAGGGCTCTCCTTTTCTCGCCAGCTTGCGGATGCTGCCGATGGCGTACCCGCCGTAGGAGCGGTAGAGGCGTTTGGACAAAAACAGGTCCCGGTGGGCCCGCAGCTCTTCGCCCCGCTCATCGGCGTACAGGACGTGGGCAGGCTCCACATGGAGCATTTCCAGGATCGTGGGGTTTCCCTTCACCGCCAGTTTGAGGTACTTGTTCAGGGCGTACACGACCGTGTCCGGTACGTCCAGGATCGTCTGCTCGTACGTCTCCAGGCCGAATACGGCTTCCACCGGGGCGAAGGCGATCCCACGCAGGTCCACGTCGCTCTCGTTCGTCTCCGTTCCGTAGCTGCGGCTGCCCCCGTACGCCAGGTAGCAGAGACGGTCCCGCAGGTCGGGCGCCTGCCGCAAAACGGCCTCCAGCATCGATTCGTTCATTGTCTGTCACCGCTCCTCTGCCGCCATGTTCGCCACCGGTTCATTCCTGTTGGGAACGGCTGCCGATGTAGCCGGGGATGTACCCCGTTTCCGTCAGCGCTTGGATCACCTGCTCGCGCCGCAGCGGGTTGTACAGCGGACACGTGCAAAACTCCTCCACCGGCACCCACCCGGCCCAGTCAATCTCTTCGTCGTCCAGTCCGCCGGGGATGGGCGCCGTCTCCTCCCCGACCAACCGGGCCAGGACGCCGATGCCGATCGTGTGCTTGCCGTCACCGGCGGTGTCGATCCGTTCATCCACCCAGAGCATCCGCTCAAACTCCACCAAAAGGCCGGTCTCTTCCCATACCTCGCGCCGCACCGCCTCTGGAATGGTTTCCAGAAACTCCACGCTGCCGCCGGGCAGGCTGTAACAGGGCTGTCCGCCGCTTTTTTCCCTGATCAACAAAATCGCGCCCTGGTGTTCCACCACTACGGTGACCCTCATACGAATCGCTTTCATTCCGCTCGCTCCCTTTTCATATGACAGGGGGACGCGTCACATCCAGAGAATTGACTCCGGTCTCCGCAAAGCGTTTCTCCAGTGCGTCGAGTCCTTCGTTCTTTACAAAAGCGGCCTCCGATTCGGAGATGGCGTGCAGCATCATCATCCGAACCACGTCGCTTCCGTCGGTAAAGAGGTCGAAGCCGTCCGCTTCAAAATAGGGGGAAGTGGCCAGCGCCCAACGCAGGCAGGAGCCCTCGGCAATGGGTTCCCGGAGCAAAAAGACATCCCCGTCCCCAAGCCGCCTTCCCAGTTCGCGCCACAGCCGGGCCACCTGTCCGGCCACGTGCCCGAGGTGGGTGACCATCGCAGGGTTGAACCGGTACGAATAGAACACGCACTCCGTTCCTCCCGTTTGATGCAGCTCCAGCGTCGCGTAGGTCCACCAGCCCCGTTTGCGCGTGGCCGGATAGACGGCGATCAGCACGTCCGCCTCTTCGGATTGATACAGTTCTCCCCGGCTGCCAAACGCATGGTTGAAATGGTGAAGCAGTTGGGTTACTACATTCATATGTATGTCTCCATTCACAGTTATGTCTGCATCCCCGCGGTCCGGGTTTTTTCCCTATCTGTAGTATATAGAAAGAAAAGCGGCTTTTGCCATGCCGTGCGGGGAGAAAATCGCCCAATCGCCCCTCCCATTGTCGATTTCAACCATCAGGCGGCAACCCTCCATCAAACAAGAAACCCCATACCAGCAGTCTATCTGCTCGTTTGGGGCAATCTGCCTGTATCGGATGGATTCAGTTGGCATCCAGGCGGATGATCCGGCTGCATGCTTCCGCCACCACATCATCATGCGTCACGATGATGATGGTCTTCCCTTCCTGGTGGAGTCCCTGCAGGATGGCCAGGATTTCGTTTCGGTTGTCCGCATCCAGCGAGCCGGTCGGTTCATCTGCCAGGATGAGCTCGCAAGGTTTCAAGAGGATTCTCGCAATGGCAACCCGCTGCTGCTCTCCCCCGGAGAGCTCATGGATGTTCTGCTTGAGCGAAATACCCGACCCGTTCCAAGGCAGATTGTTTCATCTCCTGCTTTTCTTTTCGATTGAGTTTCGCATAGATCAGCGGAATCTCTAGATTGTCGTCCACCGTGGCGTGATCGATGAGCGCAAAGTTTTGGAACAGATAGGAAATGGCATTCCGGCGAAGCCGGTTGGCTCTGCCTGATCCGACCGGCGGGTTTTTCTCGCTGTACACCTGGACGATGCCGCTGTCCGGCTTTTCCAGCAGTCCCAGCATGTTGAGGATCGTCGATTTGCCCGAACCGCTTTTCCCTGTAATGGCCACCATCTCCCCCTTTGGATCGCCAGGCTTAGATTGTCGATCACGAGGCGGCGGCCATAGCTTTTGCTGACATTGATCAATTCGCAGATATTCGGCATCCGATTCAACTCCCTCCTTTGAGAACCCGCACCTTGTTCTTCTGCTCCACCATCATCAAGGCGATTACAGAAAGAACCCCCTCCACGACAAACAGGATGGCAGCCGTGATCATCAGCTTGGGATCCATGCCTCGATTCGCAATCACACTCGCCCCGAACTGAACGAGCCATGTCAGTATGAACAACAGCGCATAACCCTGATAGGTCTTGAAAAACCCGGTGCCGAACAACCTTCGCACAATCAACAACTTCTGGTTTTGGTGAAAGAACAGGAGTAAATTTTGAACGACCAGCAGAACCAACCCCGCCGCCAATCCCAGCATGGCAAGCACGTTCTCCTTGATGCTGCTCTCATGCTGGTAAATCTCTTGCAGGATGTATTCGTCGACCGTAATCAAGAGGCTGTCCCTGCCGACAGCCTCATTTCCTGTTTGCGAATAAAAAAACAGACAACCGTTGCATCATGGTTGTCCGTGCACAAATCATTCCCCCATGATCACTTGCCCAGCATTCGGCTGGAAACCGGTTCCCATCTGCATGCTCCCAAACAGATGGAAAACGATGCTTTCTCCCTGCAGGAGAGGTACGTTCACATGGAAGGGGACAAAAAAAGGGGGCAAAGCCCACTGTCTGGGCTCCACCCCCTTGCTACATCTAGGATTATCCGATGGAACCTTCCATCTCGAACTTGATCAGGCGGTTCATTTCTACCGCGTACTCCATCGGCAGTTCCTTGGTAAACGGCTCGATGAAGCCCATGACGATCATCTCGGTCGCTTCCGCTTCGGACAGACCGCGGCTCATCAGGTAGAAGAGCTGGTCTTCGGACACCTTGGAGACCGTCGCCTCGTGCTCCAGCGTGATGTTGTCGTTCATGATCTCGTTGTACGGGATCGTGTCGGACGTGGACAGTTTATCCAGAATCAGCGTGTCGCACTTGATGTTGGACTTGGAGCCTTCCGACTTGCGGCCAAACTGGGCCAGACCGCGGTAGGTCACTTTGCCGCCGTCGCGGGAGATGGACTTGGAAATGATCGTGGACGTGCAGTCCGGCGCCAGGTGAACCATTTTCGCCCCCGCGTCCTGATGCTGTCCTTTGCCCGCCACCGCGATGGAGAGAACAGTCCCTTTGGCGCGCGGTCCTTTCATGATCACGGCCGGGTATTTCATCGTCAGCTTGGAGCCGATGTTGCCGTCGATCCACTCCATCGTCGCGTCCGCGTAAGCGACGGCGCGCTTGGTCACGAGGTTGTAGACGTTGTTGGACCAGTTCTGGATGGTTGTGTAACGGCAGCGGCCGCGCTCCTTCACGATGATTTCCACCACGGCGGAGTGCAGCGAGTCGGTGCTGTAAATCGGGGCGGTACAGCCTTCGACGTAGTGCACGAAGGCGTCCTCATCCACGATGATCAGCGTGCGCTCAAACTGCCCCATGTTCTCCGAGTTGATGCGGAAGTACGCCTGCAGCGGGGTTTCCACCTTCACGCCCTTCGGCACGTAGATGAAGGAGCCGCCGGACCATACCGCCGAGTTGAGCGCCGCGAACTTGTTGTCCGCCGGCGGAATGACGGTGGCAAAGTACTCCTTCACGATGTCCGGGTAGAGCTTCACCGCGGAGTCCATGTCGCAGAAGAGCACGCCCAGCTTTTCCAGGTCTTCCTGCATGTTGTGGTAGACGACCTCGGATTCGTACTGGGCGGAGACGCCGGCGAGGAACTTCTGCTCCGCTTCCGGAATGCCCAGCTTGTCAAAGGTCGCCTTGATTTCCTCCGGCACTTCGTCCCAGCTGCGTCCGGTCTTTTCGGACGGCTTGACGTAGTACGTGATGTCGTCGAAGTTGAGGTCGTCCAGGTTGCCGCCCCACTTCGGCATCGGCATTTTCAAAAAGATGTCCAGCGCTTTCAGACGGAATTCGAGCATCCACTCCGGTTCGCCCTTGATGCGGGAGATTTCCTCCACGATCTCGCGGGTCAAGCCCTTTTTCGTACGGAAGACGGAGACGTCCTTGTCGTGAAAGCCGTACTGGTATTCCTGCAATTCAGGGGCTTTCTTAGCCATCCTTACTCACTCCTTTTTGTTGACATGGCGGCTTGACAGCCTGACGAACTTACGACTCCCCGGCCTGTCTGATCCCCTGCTCCAGCGCCTTCCAGGCCAGCGTAGCGCACTTGATTCGCGCCGGAAACTTGGCTACGCCGGACAGCGCCTCGATGTCGCCCAGGTCGATCGAATCGTCGATCTCCTTGCCCTGCATCATGTCGGAGAAGATCTGCGCCAGCTTGAGCGCTTCTTCCGCCGACTTGCCCTTGACCGCCTCCGTCATCATCGAGGCGGACGACATGCTGATCGAGCAGCCTTCGCCGAGAAACCTGGCATCGACCACCTTGCCCTCCTCCACCTTCAGGGAGAGCGAGATGCTGTCGCCACAGGTCGGGTTGTTCAGGTTGACAACAAGTCCTTCCGATTCATCCAGCTTGCCGCGGTTGCGCGGCTTCTGGTAGTGGTCCATGATCACGCGGCGGTACAGATCATCAAGAGAAGACATTGCCAAAGTACTCCTTCGCCTTTTTCAACCCCGCCACCAGCGCATCCACTTCTTCTTCCGTGTTGTACAGGTAGAAGCTCGCCCGGGCGGTAGCCGTGACGTTCAGCCAGCGCATCAGCGGCTGGGCGCAGTGATGGCCCGCGCGAATGGCGATGCCGTGGCTGTCCAGCACCGTCGCCAGATCGTGTGGATGGACCTCGGCCAGGTTGAATGTGATTAAGCTGCTGCGGTTTTCCGCCGGGCCGTAAATGGTCAGCCCTTCGATTTCCCGCATCTGCTCCATAGCATATGCCACCAGTTTTTTCTCATGCCGTTCAATGTTGTCGAGTCCGATTTCCTGCAAAAAGTCGATGGCCGCTCCCAATCCGATGGCGCCGGCAATGATCGGCGTTCCGCCCTCGAACTTCCAGGGAAGCTCTTTCCAGGTGGAATCGAAGTGCTCCACGAAGTCGATCATCTCGCCGCCGAATTCGACCGGCTCCATCCGCTCCAGGACCTCGCGCTTGCCGTACAGCACGCCGACGCCGGTCGGACCGCACATCTTGTGGCTGGAAAACGCGTAGAAGTCGCAGTCCAGCTCCTGCACGTCGATCTTTTTGTGGGGAGCCCCCTGGGCGCCGTCGACGAACAGCAGCGCGCCGTGGCGGTGGGCAATCTCGGCGATCTCCTTCACCGGCGTGGTGTCGCCGAGCACGTTGGAGACGTGGTGGATGGCGACCAGTTTGGTGTTGGCCGTAATCGCCTGCTTCACCGCCTCCAGCGTCACCGTGCCGTCTTCCGCCAGCGGAATGAACTTGAAGGTGGCGCCGGTCGCCTTGGCCGCCTGCTGCCAGGGGATGAAGTTGCTGTGGTGCTCCACCAGGGTGGTCACGATCTCGTCGCCCGGCTTGAGAAACGCACGGGCGAATCCGTAGGCCACCATGTTGACGGCCGTGGTCGTGCCCCGGGTAAAGACGACTTCCGCCGCCTCGCGGGCGTTGATGAAGGCGCGGACCTTCTCACGCGCGCCTTCGTATCCGTCTGTCGCCCTGCTGCCCAGGGTGTGCACGCCGCGGTGCACGTTGGAGTTGTACTCCTTGTAGTACTTGTCGACCGCTTCGATCACCTGGATCGGCTTTTGCGAGGTAGCCGCGTTGTCCAGGTAGACGAGCGGGTGGCCGTTTACCTCTTGGTGCAGGATGGGAAAGTATTGACGAAGCTCTTTGGCGTTCATCAGCCCAACTTCCTTTCGAGCGCCTGGCGCAGCCGGTTCTTCACTTCATCGATCGGAATCTCAGCGACAACCGGTTCCAGGAAGCCGAGGATAATCAAACGCTCCGCTTCCTGGCGGTCGATCCCGCGGGACATCAGGTAATAGATGCTTTCCTCGCTCACCCGACCCACCGACGCGGCGTGACCCGCTTTCACGTCGTCCTCGTCGATCAGGAGAATCGGGTTGGCGTCGCCGCGCGCTTTTTCGCTGAGCATGAGGATGTTTTCCGCCTGCTCGCCGTTTGCCTTTTCGGCGCCTTTTTCAATTTTGGTGATGCCGTTCAAAATGGTCGTCGCTTCACCCGTCATTACCGCCTTGCTGACCATGTCGGACTCGGAATGCGTGCCGATGTGCTGCACCTGGGAGGTCAGGTTTTGGCGCTGATCGCCGGTTCCCACGGAGACGGTCTTGGTCTCGGCGGAGGAAGCGGTGCCCTTGAGGATCGTCGTGTTGTTGGCCACGGTGTTGCCGTCGTTCATCTCGCCCAGGATCCACTCCATCTTGCCGTCGCGGTCAACGGTGGCGCGGCGGAACGTGTAGTCGTGGACGTCCTTGGAGAGGGAACGAACGGATGCCACCTGCACGGACGCGCCCGGGCCGACGTACACTTCCACGATGCTGTTGGCCACCATGTTGCGGCCTTCGCCGGAGACGTAGGTATCCACGTAGGTCACCTTGCTGTTCGCTTCCGCCACGATCAGCACGTGCGGGCAGAGCAGCGCGTTGTCGCCCGCCACTTCAAATACGGCCTGCAGCGGCACGTCCAGCTCCACGTTTTTCGGGACGTAGAGGAAGACCCCGCCGTTGACCACGGCCGTGTGTAGCGCGGTCAGCTTGTGCTCGTCGTACGCCACGACGTTCAGCAGGTATTTTTGCACCAGATCGCCGTGCTCGCGCAGCGCGGTCGCCAGGTCGGTAAAGATGACACCCTTGCTCTTCAGCTCGTCCGCTGCCGCGTGAAACACCGCGGAGGCGTTTTTCTGCACGATCAGGCTTTTTACCGCATTCGCGTCGATCTGCGCTTTCACCACGTCGTCCAGTTCGGTTGCGGCGGATACGCTGGCGCTGGTCTGAAACGGCTCAAACTGATCGATGTTCCATTTGTCGATTTTGGTTTTCTCCAAAGCGGGCAGTGGCAGTTCGCCCGCCGCCTTCAAGCCGGCCAGACGCTTTTCCAGGAACCAGGCAGGCTCCCGGTTGGCCTTGGAGAACTCGGTGATCGCTTCACGGTCGAAGCGGAGCTGTACATCCACACTCATCTCACTGCTGCCTCCTTCTTCCTACACGTTCGCGTTTACGGTTTCATCCACGATGCCGAGCTCTTCTTTGATCCAATCGTAGCCTTCCGCCTCGAGGCGCTCCGCCAGCTCCGGACCGCCGGATTTCACGATGCGGCCCTGCATCATCACGTGTACGAAGTCAGGCTTGATGTAGTTCAGCAGGCGCTGGTAGTGGGTGATGATCAAAAAGCCGCGTTCGGGGGAACGCATTTCGTTGACGCCGTTCGCCACCACTTTCAGCGCGTCGATGTCGAGACCGGAGTCGATCTCGTCGAGAATACAGATCTTCGGTTCCAGCATCATCATCTGCAGGATTTCGTTGCGCTTCTTCTCACCGCCGGAGAAGCCTTCGTTCAGGTAGCGGTGAGCAAAGGATTCGTCCATTTCCAGGGTTTTCATCTTCTTGTCGAGCTCGCGGATGAACTTCATCAGCGAAATTTCGTTGCCTTCGCCGCGGCGCGCGTTGATCGCGGAGCGCAGGAAGTCGGAGTTGGTCACCCCGCTGATTTCGGACGGATACTGCATCGCCAGGAACAGACCGGCGCGGGCGCGCTCGTCCACTTCCATCTCGAGCAGGTTTTCTCCGTTGAGGATCACTTCGCCTTCGGTCACTTCGTATTTCGGGTGACCCATCAGCGTGGACGCCAGCGTGGATTTCCCAGTACCGTTCGGCCCCATGATCGCGTGCACTTCGCCGCCTTTGATTTCCAGGGTGAGACCCTTGAGGATTTCCTTGTCCTCAATTTTGGCGCGAAGGTTTTTTATTTGCAAATGCGGTACTGCTGTCATGTGCTTTCCCTCCATCAGTATCGTGAAATGAATGGGTTATTCTCAATTCATTCTCAATGACTATCTTATAATAAGAATAATTTTAAATCAAGGAATGGAACATATCTGTAATTTTTAAATAATTATGTTTAGTATATTTAGCAAGTTGTTTCTGAGTGCTGGGTACATGCCTTATTGTAACCGATTTCGAGTGATTCAGGCAGTCGATTTTCCCTTTTTCACCGTCCGGACGAAAAAAAGGGCGCCCTGCGGCCATTCCGGCCAGGGCGCCTTTCGCGTATCCTGGTTATTGAACGCTCGGACCCGCCTTGGCGATGTCTGTCGCGTTGGGGAATTTCTTTTGGAAGTTCTCGACGAAGCGGGCCGCCAGCTCGCGCGCCTGTCTGTCGTACGCTTCCTTGTCCGCCCAGGTGTTGCGCGGCTGCAGCACGTCCGCCGGCACGTTCGGGCACGACGTCGGCACCTGCACGCCAAAGACGGGATCGGTCACGTAGTCCACGTGTTCCAGCTCGCCGTTCAGCGCGGCGGTTACCATCGCGCGGGTGTAGGCCAGCTTCATGCGCGAGCCCACGCCGACCGGGCCGCCGGTCCAACCGGTGTTGACCAGGTAGACCCGCACGTCGCGCTCGTCGATCTTTTTGCCCAGCATCTCGGCGTAGACGACCGGATGCAGCGGCAGGAACGGAGAGCCGAAGCAGGTGGAGAACTCCGTCTGCGGGGTGGTCACGCCGCGCTCGGTGCCGGCCATTTTGCTGGTGTAGCCGGACAGGAAATGGTACATCGCCTGTTCCTTCGACAGTTTGGAGATCGGCGGAAGCACTCCGAAGGAATCGGCGGTCAGGAAGATGATCACGTTCGGATGGCCGCCGACGCCCGGAATGACGGCGCCCGGAATCGCTTCAACCGGATAGGCGGCGCGGGTGTTTTCCGTGTATGCTTCGCTGTCGTAATCGGCGACGCGGCTCACCGGGTCAACCACCACGTTTTCCAGCACGGTGCCGAACTGGATCGCCTTCCAGATTTGCGGCTCGCCTTCTTCGGACAAGCGGATGCACTTGGCGTAGCAGCCGCCCTCGATGTTGAAGACGCCGTCGTCCGACCAGCCGTGCTCGTCGTCGCCGATCAGGAAGCGGTTCGGGTCGGCGGACAGCGTCGTCTTGCCCGTGCCGGAGAGGCCGAAGAACAGCGCCACATCGCCGTCTTTGCCCACGTTGGCGGAGCAGTGCATGGACAGCACGTTGCGCTCGGGCAGCAGCAGATTCATCACGCTGAAAATCGATTTTTTCATTTCGCCGGCGTATTCGGTCCCGCCGATCAGCACGGTTTTCTGTTCAAAGCTGATGATGATGAACGTCTCCGAGTTGGTGCCGTGCACAGCCGGGTCGGCCTTGAACGTCGGCGCGTAAATGACGGTGAACTCCGGCTTGTGCTCGGCCAGTTCTTCCGCGGTCGGGCGGATGAAGAGCTGGCGGGCAAACAGGTTGTGCCACGCGTATTCGTTTACCACGCGGATCGGCAGACGGTAGGTTTTGTCCGCGCCGGCAAAGCCGTCAAAGACGAACAGCTCTTTCGTCTGCAGGTACTCCAACACGTCCTGATAGAGGGCCTGAAACTTCTCCGGAGAGATCGGCTGGTTGACCGGTCCCCAGTTGACTTTATCATGCACGGAGGCTTCGTCCACCACAAATTTGTCTTTGGGCGAGCGGCCGGTAAACTTACCCGTTAACGCGTTGAGCGCTCCCTTGTCGGTCAGAATGCCTTCGCCGCGTTTTACCGCCATCTCAACGAGTTGGGCGACAGGCAGGTTTGCGTGAACGGTTGCCGTCGCCAGTACGTCAGCAAGCTTGTAAACCGTCTTGGTTTCCATGTGTGAACGATCTCCTTCCCATGTAAATCCGAGTAATGCCTTTCTCAATGTCACCTGATTTGTAATTAGTATATCACATTTCGTTAAATAAGCTACAAGATTTTAATTTTTGGGTGTGAACAAAATGTGAATGACTGTCTGCCAACACATATGGCCGGGGTTCCCTGTTTCTAGCGTTCCCCGGCGCGTCCGCTTCCTCCGCCTCCGCTTCGCTTTTGTCCGTTCCAGATCATGGCGGCACCGCCTGCATGGCGCCGAACGACAAAAGCCTCCGCCGGATGGCGGAGGCACCGTTCCCCGTATTTACGCTGATTGCTCCCCGTGGAGGTGGGCAAACGTCCGGACCACAACGCGCGCGAGGATTTCCGCGCCGGCAAGCAGGGCGGTGCGATCGAAGCGCATGTGCGGATGGTGCAGCCCTGGCGTCAGATCGCAGCCGAGCGCGAGCATCGTCGCCTTGATGTGCGGCCGCTCCACGGTGTAGAAATGAAAGTCTTCCGCGCCGGGACTTACCGGAGCGGGCCGCAGGTGTTCCGCTCCCAAGACGTCCACGATCGCCCGTTCCATCAGCCGCCTGGCCTCTTCGTCCACTTCCGCCGCCACCATCCGCGAACCGGTCGTCACGCTGATGTCGGCCCCAAACATCGCGGCCGCGCCGTCGATCACCTGCCGGACGCGGGCGGCCAGCTCCTCCATCGCCTGGTTGGTCTGCGCCCGCAGGTCAAGCGCGAAGCGGGCCTTGTCGGGGATGATGTTGTAGCTGTCCCCGCCCGCCTGCAGCATGGTCATTTTCACGGTCGCCGGCACCATCGGATTGGTGCGCACCTGCCCCAACCCGTTGAGGATGGCCCCCGCCACCTCGATGGCGTTGACGCCCAGGTGCGGACGGGCCCCGTGCGCCGACACGCCGGTGATCTCTCCCGTCATGAACATCGCCGCGCCGTTGTAGATCGCCGGCCCCGCGTCGCCCGCCGCCATTTCCTGAATCGGCCGCAGATGGACGCCGTAGAGGAAGTCGATGTCGTCCACCACCCCTTTTTCCACCAGCTTGAGTGCGCCCTCTCCCTTTTCCTCGGCGGGCTGGAACAGGATTTTCACGGTCCCTTTCGGCCGGTACCCGGAAGCGATCAGCGCCTCCACCGCCTCCAGCACGATCGTCATGTGTGCGTCGTGACCGCACGAGTGATTGGCCCGCCACACGCCGTCCACTTCCTGCCAAAGCGCGTCGATGTCGGTCCTGAGGCCCACGACCGGCTTGCCTTCCCCCCACTCCGCCACCAGCCCGGTGCAGTCGTCAAACGCCGTCACGCGCAGCCCCAGGGCGCGCATCCGGTCTGCCAGATAGCGGGTCGTCTCCACTTCTTTCCAACTGATCTCCGGATGGGCGTGCAGATGGTCAAACGTGCGGTATACGTGGGCTTCCCGCGCGGCCAGCGTCTCTTTCAACGGCAGCGCTGTCGTCATGTTCCCCTCTCCTTTTTTCACCGTATTGCGAATGTTCCGTCATCATCGGGCATGGCTGCTCCCTGTTGTCTCGTCTTCCGACCGGAACGTTCTCCCGGGACCATTATAGCACAGGACCGGCTCAGCACCGCAGGGGACAGTCACGGCGCCGCGACGGCGCACCTGGCCCCTTCCGGCCGCCATCCGCGCCTAGCCGTTCAGCCCGACAAGCGGAGCAGCGCCTCCAGCTTCAGCCGGTCGCCGATCCGTCCCCTTGTGGACACCTGCTGCTTGGCGTACTGGTAGGCCAGTTCATCGCCGCCGAACAGCATCGCCAGATCACGCGCGCGCCCCCGCACTTCCAGATGGACCGGTTCCTGCCATGCCGTACACGCCACGCCGCCGCCGGAAAACGTCAGGCAGTAGCGCGCCGGCACATCTTCCGCGACAATCCCCACGACCCGGTCCCATCCGGCCGTCAAGGGTTTCAAATGGGCTTTCCGCCCCACCCGTTCCGCCTTCTCCGCCAACAGCCGCTCCAGACACACCGCCACCGCCATCTCCTCCTTTTCTTCTCCCTTACGTTCGGGGAGGGGCGGGTCGAATCCTTTGACGAGCAGTCGGAGCCGATGTCGGCTGGTGTCATCCGCCACCCTTTTTCTCGACACACACCCGCAGGGCGGGACGCCGGCAGATGGCCCTCGGGACAGCAAAACGGCACCTGCCGTCTGCAGATGCCGTTCTCCATCTATCTCAAAGCCGCTGCTTGGTTACTCGTCAAACTCGTCCTTGTCCAGGCGGACCTCCAGATGGTGGCCGTCCGGCGTTTCAAAATAGAGGTTGTAGCTGGTCGGCCGGGCAATGGGGCCGCGGTAGCAGATGTTGCATGCCTCCAGCTTGTCGACCAGGTAATCCAGCTCCGCCCGGCTGGTCACGGAAAAGGCGATGTGATCCACCTGTCCGATGCCGCCTTTGCCTTCGTCACCGGTGCAGGGATGGAGACCAATCCGTGTGTAAGTGCCGATTTGAAAGTAGATAGGTGCTCCTTCTGTCATGTGTTCATCCGGGATGGGAACTTCCAATATGTCTTTGAAAAAACGAGCTACCTTCACGACATCGCGGCAATTCAGGGCGATGTGGTGTACACCTTTCAAATGAAACATTTACACTGCCTCCCACGTCAACTCGATCACACGCTGCGCTTTGACATTTCCTTCCGCTTGTTGTACTGCTTCAGCCGCTCGCTCAACCGCTTGAGGCGAAGCATCAGCGCTTCCCGCCAGTCGTCGTCGTTCAGCTCTTTCGCCACGCCCAGCAAGTCGAGGGAAATGTCAATCTGCTGTTTCAGCACGTCGGCGAAGCTGGCTGCTTCGTCCGTCATGCTACAATTCTCAAACAACTCGGATGTATTGTCAACACTCACAAAGTCGGCAAAGTCGACTTCCGGTGCATTATCGCCCTGCGCATACTCTACCAAGATCTCGTACTCTCCCTCAATGGCCGGATGGACTTCGATCCGGTCGCAAACCGGGCAAAACAGGATGGGCACGTTGTGCACAAGCGTCTTGTAATGACGCACGGTTCCGATCGAACCGACCATTCCGGCTCCGCAGCAAAAGCTCATACCTCTCCCTCCTTTTCGCCAAACGCTTGCACGTTTGCACGAATTCTGTCTGTATAGGCATTGTAGCCTACAAACGGACGTCAACTCCAGACGCAAATGATACCAGTACCCTGCGCGGAAGGGGTGAAATCGTACTCCTATTGTATCGGAAAACAACAGCACTGACCACTTTTTTCTGACTAGTTCGAACATTTCCGGCGCATTTTCCGCTCCTGTCTGGACGCCGCCGCCCGCAGCCCGGCGCGTTTTCTCCCCCTCATCGGGCAGCAGTTTCGTGGTGTCCCGCCGCTTGGCCCGTCCCGGAGCCCCGGCCGCCCCATGCACAAAAGGCCGGAGCATACCGCTTCCCCGGCCTTTTCGTCCACGTGCCTATTCTTTTACCATCGCTTCGTATTTGTCCGCGTCCAGCAGCTTATCCAGCTCGCTCGGATCGGACATTTCCACGACGATCATCCACGCCTGTTCGTACGGCGACGTGTTGACCAGCTCCGGCGCGTTTTCCAGCTCGCCGTTTACCTCCACCACTTTTCCGCTGACAGGAGCATACAGCTCGGATACGGTCTTGACCGACTCCACGCTGCCAAACGGTTCATCCTGCTTGATCTCGGCCCCTACTTCCGGCAGTTCGACGAACACGATGTCGCCCAGCTCAGATTGGGCAAAAGCCGTAATGCCGATATACGCCTTGTTTCCTTCTACGCGCACCCACTCGTGCTCTTCACTGTAACGAAGGTGTTTCGGGAATTCCATCGCTCACGTATCCTCCTATCGGGTACAGTCAATTACCCCTTACTTATTGGACAAACGCTCTAGGATTCCTCTTCAATCCCCAAAATTCGATGAAGGCGTTTCTTCACCAGGTTGAGCCCCTTCTCGCCCGCCTGGAAGTGGCGGAGCTGCAGGTTTTCGTCAAACAGGTAGAAAGCCGGGACGTATTCGTTTTGGAACGCGTCGGTGGTCTTCATCTGGTTGTCGATGGCAATCGGGTGCGTCAGCTTGTACTCGGCGATGGTTTCCTTGATCGCCTCCACGTTGGTATCCGCTTCGGAGCGCGGCATGTGGATGCCCACCACCTGCAGGCCGTTGGCGGCGTATTTGTCGCGCCACTCGTTGACCTGCGGCAGCGACTCCTTGCACATGTAACAGCTAATCGACCAGAAGTGAACCAGGACCGGTTTGCCGGCCAGTTCAGACTTGCTCGCCTGTCCGTTGACCCATTCCGTCACACCGGGGAAATCAGGCAGTTCTTCGCGCAAACGCATGGAAAGCACATCTCCTTTCGGGTTCCTACAGAAAAGCATATGCCGAAAGCGGCCCTTCTATTGATAGGAGTCGCCGCACTTCGATCCTGCAAAAAAAGGGTCTAACAGCAGGTTGTTAGACCCTTTTTCATCCTGTTGTCGCGATTCTTACTTCGCAGTCAGGTGAGCTTCACCCGGACGCCAGTTGGCCGGGCACAGACCGCCGGATTGCAGTGCTTGCAGCACGCGCAGCGTTTCGTCTACGGAGCGGCCGATGTTCAGATCGGTTACCACTTGGTAGCGCAGAATGCCTTCCGGGTCGATGATGAACAGACCGCGGAATGCTACGCCGGCTTCTTCATCCAGAACGCCGTAAGCGCGAGCGGTGGTTTTGTTGAAGTCGGAAGCGAGCGGGTAGTTCAGGCCGCCCAGACCGTTTTGGTCGCGCGGAGTGTTGATCCATGCGCGGTGGGAGTGCTTGGAGTCAACGGATACGCCGAGCACTTCCGCATCCAGATCCTTGAAGTCTTCGATCGCATCGCTCAGCGCGATGATTTCCGTCGGGCACACGAAAGTAAAGTCGAGCGGATAGAAGAACAGCACCAGCCATTTGCCGCGGTAGTCGGAGAGGGAAACCTTACCGAAATCCTTGCCGTTGCCGAGAGCGGTTTCCAGAGTAAAGTCAGGGGCCGGAAGACCAACAAGACGTTGTGCCATATGTAACAACCTCCTTGGAATTGTTGTATTGCCTACAGTTCTCATCATATCAACGGAACTCTTTATAGTCAATATAATATAGGAATCATTTCAACCTGTAATTCCATCTCAATGGCCCAACAGCTAGGTTTTCCACTCGCGGGGGAGTCTATACGCCGGTCGGCCTTCTTTGCAAAATGCCGGATGCCGCGATTCTGTCGGCCGCTTCCCGCAGCACGTCCGGCGGCTGCACCAGAGCAATGCGCACGTAGCCTTCTCCTTCCGCGCCGAATGCGCTGCCGGGGACGACCACCACGCCCGCTTCTTCCAGCAGGGCAAAGGCAAACGCCCGGGAACTCCACCCGGCCGGCACCGGCGCCCAGACAAACATGGTCGCCTTGGGCGGCTCGATCGACCAGCCCGCTTCCCTCAGCGCAGCGAGCAATACGTCCCGCCGTTCCTGGTAGAGGGGGCCCACCGCGTTTGGCGAACCCGACTCCCTGTCCAGCCGCAGCGCCGCCACCGCCATCTGCTGCACAGGGAGAAAGACGCCGTAATCCACGTTGGATTTGACCGCGGCCAGCGGCTTGATGATCTCTTCATTGCCTACCACGTAGGCGATCCGGCAGCCGGCCATGTTGAAGCTTTTGGAAAACGAGTTGAACTCGATGCCCACGTCTTTGGCTCCGGGCGCCTGCAGAAAACTGGGCGGCCGATAACCGTCAAACGCCATTTCCGAGTAGGCCAGGTCGTGCACCACGATGATGTCGTGCCGTTTGGCAAAGGACACCACCTGTTCAAAAAAGGAGAGCGGGGCCACGGCAGACACCGGGTTGTTCGGATAGTTGAGAATCATGAAGCGGGCGCGCCGGGCCACCTCTTCCGGAATTTTCGCCAGATCGGGCAGGAAGTCGTTTTCCGCCCGCAGCGGCATCGGGTACAGGTCGGCCCCCGCCAAACGGACGCTGCCGGCGTAGATGGGATACCCCGGGTCCGGCACCAGCACCACGTCGCCGGGGTCGGCCCAGGCCAGGGCAAAGTGGGCCAGACCGTCCTGGGAGCCCATCAGCGAGTGTACCTCCCTGTCGGGATCGAGCGCGACGCCGAACCGGTACCGGTACCAGCGGGCCACTTCGGCGCGAAATTCGTCCGTCCCGTCGGTCATCGGATAGCCGAACGCTCCCGGCTGCCGCACGGCTTCGATCAGCACGTCCACCAGCTCAGGCGCGGGCGGCTGGTCCGGACTGCCGATGCTCAGGTCGATGACGGGACGGCGCTGCGCCGCGCTCCGCTTGCGCCTCGCGAGTTCGGAAAATATCGCCGACGACAGGTGCTCCAAACGCCGCGACGGGGTCCGCATCGTCAGCGCGCCCCCCACGCTTTTTCGTACTCGTCTTCCTTGAAGCCAACTGTTACCGTCCTGCCGTCCGTCACCAGCGGACGCTTGATCAGCTTGCCGTTGGACGAAAGCAGCTCCAGCATCTCGTCCTCGCTCATCGCGGGCAGCTTGTCCTTCAGCCCCAGTTCGCGGTAGTGCTGGCCGCTGGTGTTGAAAAACTTGCGCAGGTCAAGCCCGCTCGCCTGCCACATCCGGCGCAGCTCCTCCTTGGACGGCGGCGCCTCGACGATGGGAATCTCCTCAACAGCGACACCGTGCTGGTTGAGCCACTGCTTCGCTTTGCGGCAGGTGCCGCATTTGTCGTAGAGGTATGCTTTGATCGTCATACTGGTTCACCTCGAACACTCGTGATAAAAAGCAGGTGGAAAGAATGGTTCCTGCTTCTAGCATACCATGATGGCCCTGGCAGCAAAAAAGGTATCTGTCTGAAGGCAGCAAGAAAACGTTCATGACAAGTGACGCTTCCATTGGACCATCTCTTGTTCAGCCGGGGGCGGCCGTGAGCAGGTTAGAAAACTTGGCTTTGCCAAGCCTTGGCGCCGGCAAAGCCTTAGTTCGACTGTTTCCGATGGACGACGTGTACAGGTTTCTGGTGAAATGTAACGAAATTGGTAATAAAAACGTCAGACTATCGATGACTTGATTTACTGGATAAACATGCTTGGAGGGACATTGATGAAGTTCAAAAAATCGATCATGCTTTTTGCATCGCTCAGCCTGTTTACCACCATCTCAGCATCAGCTGCGTCGCCGATTGTCGAAAAAATGAAAAAAGCAGACCAGCAGCGGTTGGAAGCGGAAAAAAATAAGGAATGCGGCATGGGCTGTCGTGCAGGAAGAGATCTCTACATGGGGATTGGCCCGGTTTTTTATGAAATGCAGTTGAAAAACGATACGTTGACCCCGGAGCAGGTATACATCTTAGATAAGGTTAAGGACATTCTTCAGAAAGAATCGGAGATCATCGATCTGTACAAGGCAAACGAGCGAGCGCCGTACAACAAAGTTCGTGAAGACGTACAAGCGACGATACTGGATATGCTGACCTATACGTCCAAGATGAAAGAAGTCTCCGCGAACGATGTGAAAGTTTTAACCTACGCTGTATCCAAAGCGCGCGAACTCTATGTGGATGCATCTTGGCAGGAGAGCTGGGTAGCCGATCGCGACACCGAGTATCTTTATGCATACATGAATGGTGTCGTCGCCGTGCTTGATCGTTTTCAGCACGATTTGGCCCAATTCGCCGACTATATCCCAGGTGGCAGCTTCTCCGAATACAGCTGGGCGCATTCGGTTGCCATGAGATCGATTGCGGAATTCACCAAGTCGCTGGAGTCGAACTACCATGATACTGTGCAAGAGCTGTACGATACGTACACCAGAAATTATCTGAATCTGGTTCAGGCCGATCAAAGTTTGAATCTCGAGTACAAAATTAGAAACGCGACGGACATTTACAGCGCATACAAAACCCAACTTGGAACTGCGTTCAAAAACAATATGATTGCCACTACACAGGAAGTGATCATCAATGTCCTCAAGCAAAACAATGCTGAGATCAAAGAGAATGAACGATACTACCAGGATTACTCCCAGGCGATCGAAATGATCGATGCATTTGTCGGGCAGAAGGAAATAGCAGTGGCAACCAAAAAACAGCTCCGCCTGCAATGGTACCAATCGTTCATGGCAGGACTGGATAAGCTGGACGTCAGTATATATAATGGAGAATTTTATTGGTATGTCGACTATCTGGTCAACAATAAGCTCAAGCAATTTGCGCAAGCTCATCCTGCGGAAATGAAGAAGCTGGCAGCAAAGCTGCTGACAAAAGTGAAAGCCGAAAAAAATCCGAAAGATGCAGCGGCGTATAAAAAAGCAATCGCGACATTGACCAAGCTGAGCCGTTAACAGGCGCAGCATGCTTGGCAGAGTCACTCGGTTTTGCTAAGGGATAAAGCGCGATTACACCACCTTGCCAAGCAGCGGTAAACATGAGGGACGTATCTTCAACTGCGAAAAACCCCAAAAATTTTATACTTTCCGATATTACAAAAGAACGGCAGCCGCGCGTACCGCCGGCTGCCGCTCCCTGTCGTGCAGTCGCTTATTCCGTTGTCCGTGCCGGTTCACCGGGCGCGCCGCCCGGCTCGGCCGCTTCCGCCCCCGGATTGACCTGCCACGTCTGCGCCAGCGGCGAAAAGGGCACCCCCAGCGGGTCCGCCTCCGCCGCTTCCGCGAGCGTGCCGGTCAACGGTTCCGTGTATTGAATCCGTTCTTGGGTCACGTGCGTTCGCCTCCTCCACTCCGATGTCTTACAGTGTGGAGATCAGGCGGCCGCTTTATGCACGTCAGGCGGAGACAGTCACCTGCACCTGATAACCGGCGTGTTTTTTCGCCTGGAAGACGCCGTTTTCAAAAATCAGGTACTGGGCCTTGACGCCGATCAGCTTGCCGCCGACGCTCTCCTGCTTGTCCAGCGTCAGCGAATTAATCTTGTCCAGCGACTCCAGAATCGGATAGGTGATGTCCACCCATTCGTCCTCCCGGTACTGAAACGGCTTGAACTCCTCGGGGAAGTGGGCGTACACCTCTTCGCGCAGGGCCAGGAGATCCACTTCCTTGACATCCCCTTTCAGCATTTTTCGCCAGTTGGTCTTGTCCGGCAAAAACTGGCTCAGGTGCACCTCCAGTTCTCCCGCCATGCGCCGGGTCGGCACCTCCGCGATCGGAATGGCGCGGATGGCCCCCTGGTCCACCCAGCGCTTGAGCTCGTTGTTTTTTCGCGTCAGCCCCACCTTCACGTCGCTGGATACGGCCAGGTAGACGTAGTGCGGAATCATGCAATGCGCCTCCCCGAAGCTGGCGTCCCGACAGGTCCCCTGATCGTAGTGGCATTCGTGCGGCTTGACGATGCACAGGTCGTTTTCCGGCAGCTTGGTAAAACAGGGGTAGCAGTACCCGTTGTTAAAGGTCTTGTTGGTCTTGCGTCCGCAGGCGATGCAGTTTTTCTCGCCGAGAAAGGCGATGGTCAGTTCCCGGCCCAGCCATTCGTTCAACGGCAGCCGGTCTTCTCCCACCTGCAGATAGTAGTCGACAGGCTGATCCTTGCCGTGGTACTGGTGGGCCAGCCCATGTAGAACACCGCGGAGTTCCACCATACTCTCTCCTCCCCTATGTACGGTCCCTTCATTCTACCACATCCCGTTTCCCCGCTGGCCGCTGTTTTCTTTTGGCAGCATGTTTTCCCGGGGCCCGGTGAAGCTAGGAGATGACAACAAAGCAAAGGAGGCGGTAGTCATGCGCCGCAGGATGCTGTTGGCCTGTCTGCTCCTCTGCCTCTTGGGGTGGACGCCCCGCACCGCCGCGTCTGTTCCGCCTGTCCCCGCCTACGAGCCCATCCATCGCATCGACACCCCGAAAAAGGTGGTGGCGCTCACCTTTGACGACGGACCGGACGCCGTCTACACGCCGAAGATCCTGGAAGTGCTGCACCGCAACAACGTGTCGGCCACCTTTTTCGTGCTCGGCTCCAAAGCGGACCAATATCCCAAGGTGATGCAGTGGATCAAGAAAGCCGGGCACGAGATCGGCAATCACGGGTACCATCACTACGACCTGCACAAGCTGACCGAACAGGAGATTTACGACGAGATCAAGCGCGCGGAGCAGTCCATCCTGCGCACGACCGGCGTGCTGGCCCAGTACTACCGGCCGCCCGGCGGCGTGATGACCCATGACGTGATGAACGCCGTCCAGTCATGCGGGTACGACATCATCCACTGGTCGGTCGATCCGCGCGACTGGTCGTTGGCCCGCACCGCCTCGGTGATCGCCAAAAGCGTCAAAAGCAACGTCTCGGCCGGAGACATCATCCTGTTTCACGACGGCGGGCTGAACCAGCGGCAGACCGTAGCGGCACTGCAGGAGCTGATTGCCGATCTCCGCTCCCAGGGCTACCGCTTTGTCACCGTGAGCCAGCTTCTGGACGCCGCCAAATAAGTGCTGCGTTTGTCAGCATCCTTCGCTTCGGCGAGCCAACCGCGCCCCGTTTGCGTCCAGCGGATGGACATGGCCCCGCCGGCCCCCGCGATCCGAATCTGGGGGTGGACAAACAGCAAAACGCCCTCACGCGGAGGGCGTTTTTCGCATATGGCCGCACGCTTACGCCGACGTCCTGCCCAAAAAGGCGCGCAGCCGGTCGTTTCGCGGACTGGAAAAAATCTGTTCGGGCGCTCCTTCTTCGACGATGACGCCCTGGTCCATGAAAATCACCCGGTCGCTCACCTCGCGGGCAAAGCCCATCTCGTGCGTGACGACGATCATGGTCATGCCTTCCCTGGCCAGGTTTTTCATCACGCCCAGCACTTCGCCGACCAGCTCCGGGTCGAGTGCGGAGGTCGGCTCGTCAAACAGCATCACTTTGGGGTTCATGGCCAGCGCGCGGGCAATCGCCACCCGCTGCATCTGTCCGCCCGAGAGGCGGTCCGGGTAGACGTCCGCCTTGTCTTCCAGCCCCACCTTTTTCAGCAGGGCCAGGCCGTGCTTTCGCGCTTCCTCCGGCGGCATCTTCTTCACCTTGATCGGGGCGAGGGTGACGTTTTCCAGCACGGTCTTGTGCGGGAACAGGTTGAACCGCTGGAACACCATGCCCACTTCCTCCCGCACCTTGTTGATGTCCACCTTGGGATCGCTCAGGTCGCGGCCGGCGATGACGATCCGTCCGCCCGACATCTCCTCCAACTGGTTGAGACAGCGCAAAAAGGTGCTTTTTCCCGAGCCGGACGGCCCGATCACGCACACCACTTCCCGTTCCGCCACCTGGGTGGTGATGCCTTTCAGCACCTCCAGCTTTCCGTAACTCTTTCTCAGGTCCGTCACTTGGATGATCACGCAATGTACCCCCTGGTTCCGTATGTCTGTATCCCTGTCTCCCTATTGTAGCGCAATGTTTCGAAAATTACAGCAGTTTGTGCAAGCTTAGCCGTACGGACCCGGCCGATTCTTCGCGCCGACTCCCGGGATACCGGTCTGCGCGTCGCCGGGAGCGCCCGTCCCATTTTTTCCAGCGACGCGCCGATGCGTAGCCGTCAGCGGTGCGGCACATGCTATGTCGTGAGGTGGTTTGTCATGAATCGCAGAAAATGGACGGCGCTGGTCATCGTGCTGGCCGTGTTCGCCCTCGGCCTGACGGTGGAAAGCCTGTTCGGCGGCTATGCGCAGATGGCGAACCATCCGGCGTACGCCATCGACGAAACGGTCGTCTCTGGTGCGGGGACGAGCAAAATCGTGCAGTTGTTTGTCAGCGGGGTCATCTCCAGCGAGCGGACCAACGCCTCCCTCGCCCCGATGACCGAACGGCTCGCCGAACAATTGCGCCGCGTGGAGGAAGACGAGCTGGTGAAAGCGGTCGTCTTGCGGATCGACAGCCCCGGCGGCGAGGTCGTTGCCACCGACGAAATTCACCGGCGGCTGCTGCGCCTCAAACAGACGCGCCGCATTCCGATTGTCGTCAGCATGGGCTCCACCGCGGCGTCGGGAGGGTATTACCTGGCCACGGCCGGCGACACGATCTTCGCCAACCCCAACACGCTGACAGGCAGCTTGGGGGTGATTTTTTCGCTGACCAACTACAGCGAAGCCATCGACAAACTGGGCATTCGGACGTACGCCATCAAAAGCGGCCGCTTCAAGGACATCGGCAGTCCCGCCCGCCCGCTGACCGAACCGGAACGACACATCTTTCAAACACTGGTGAACGAGAGCTATCAGCGCTTTGTCAACGTGATCGTCCAGGGGCGCAAACTGCCCCGCACACGCGTTTTGCAGATCGCGGACGGACGGATTTACTCGGGCGAACAGGCGAAGCGGTTGGGGCTGGTCGACCGGTTTGGCGACCTGGACGACGCCACCGGATACGCCCTCTCCCTGTCCGGGGAACGGGAGGCGCTGGTCGTGCGCTACACGGACAGCCTCTCCCTGGGCAGCCTGCTGTTCAGCCTGCAGAGCCGCTGGGCCAATCCCGATCCGCTCGGACTGGATCGGATCGTCACCCGCCACGGCTCCCCCCGTCTGCTGTATCAATACATGCCGTAACGGCAAGGAGGTTTTGATCCATGGACGACAAGATCACCCGCCCGTCTGCAGCCGATGACGGGCCGGACAGGCCCCTCCGGCGCACCGGCGACGAGCCCCCCGAATCGCTGCTTGACGCCGATGCAGCGGCGGCAACCGGCACAGTCTCGGGCTTTGCCGGCCCCGACCAGCACGTCGGCAGTCCCTCTTACGCCTTCGCCGGTTTCTGGATTCGCGCGCTGGCCACGCTGCTCGACGGCCTGCTTCTCACCGGCCTCACCCTGCTCGTGTTCAATCCGCTCCGCAGGGCGCTGGGCGTGGAAGCTGCGCTCTTTTCCCTCGTCGACGGGCTGGAAATGCTGGTTGACTTCTTGTACATGATCCTCTTGACCTGGTGGAGCGGCCAAACCCTGGGGAAGGTGATCACCGGCATCCGCGTGATCAGCGCCCGGCAGCCCCGGGGCAACCTGACGATCGGCCAGGTGCTCCTGCGGGAGATAGTCGGCAAGCTGCTGTCCGGCCTGCCGCTCGGGCTGGGCTACATGTGGGCCGGCTGGCATCCCAAGAAACAGGCCTGGCACGATCTGATCGCCAAGACCTACGTGGTGCGCGAGCGCAGATAGCGCCGGATGCGCCGCGGCAGCGGTTTTGCCGCGCTTCGCGTCTCGCGGTGCCGTGTTTTCGGTTCGGACGGGCTGCCGGTCTGCATGGGAAACGCGCGTTTCCGCGGGTTCGCGGAGGACATCCGCCCGGACACCGGCGCTGTACGGCAGCCGGCGCGCGGCAGACAGCCCCTCCAGGACAGCCCCCCAAACGTAAACATCCCGTACCACGTGGATCGTGATACGGGATGCCGGGTGCAAGCCATGCAATCTCGTCGGCCTGACCGGCCGCGAGCGCGGGTATGTGTGCCGTCGCCCTATCGGACGGTCGCCTGAGGAGCGGCGGGAGCGGGCGCCGGTTTGCTGTCATCCGTAAAGAACGGAACGACGACCAGGCTCAGCAGAAAAAACAGAATCCAGATAATCCCCCGTTTGAACACGGATGGCGTAAGCATCGGGTCGACCCCTTTCGGCAAAAAGTGGGACTATCCTTACGTTTCCCCTGCTGTTCTCTTTTTATGCCGGGAGCGCCGCTCATTCTCTGGGTCCACGCCCAATTTGGGGGACTTTCAGCAAAAACGGCCCTTGAGTCCGGCCGCATGACAGCCGCCCCTCCGGCCGCAGAAGGACGCTGCGCCTAGCTTTTTTGGGTATGAAGCCGCATCTTTTCCGGCTGGGGCCGCTGCAGCAGGCAGGCGGCGGCAAAGGCGAGAAGCTGCCCTCCCATCAGCCAGAAGATGGTCCACGGCTCCCACAACTGCATCATGAGACCGTTCACGTTGGGTGCGAGAATGCTGGCCACGCCGAAGTTCACGCCGGCGATGATGCCTGCCGTCGGCACCATGGAAGCCGGCAGGATGTCGGCCGCAAAGGCGAGGCCCAGCGAGTAAAACGACCCGACCGCCGCTCCCGCCAGGGCCAACAGCAGCATCATCCCCCAGACGCTGCTGCCGCTCAGCGGGAACAGCAGAAAGGCAGCCGCCCCCACCAATGCGCAGGCACCCATCACCTGCCTGCGGCCGATCCGGTCGCTCAGCGCTCCCAGCGGCATTTGCAGAATGATGCTGCCTACGACAAACGACGGCAGGATCAGCGACACCCACTCCACCGAGATGCCCGTCCGCAGCGCGTAGACGGGGAAACTGCCGTTGAGCGACGTCTCCATGTATCCGTACAAAAACGACGGAATAAGCGCCAGCCACCCCAGCCGGAAGACGGCAGCGTAGCGGTTTTCCCGCCCTCCATCCGCAGCCGGCGGAACCGGATCCGGAAATGCGTTGCGGATGCGGGCCAGCAGGCAAAACGCCAGCACGTACAGGACCGTGACCGCCGCAAACGGCGCCCAGATCCCGAACGGCAGCAGATTGATCCCCAGCGGTCCGATGCTGAAGCCGATCCCGTACGCCAGCCCGTACAGCGACAAATCCCGTCCCCGCCGCTCTGGCGGCGCGATTTTCGTCACCCACATCTGGCTGGCGTAGTGCAGCGAAGAATCGCCCACGCCCATCAGCAGCCGCAGGCCAAACCAGACGGCCAGATGGGAAAAGAACGGGAGCAGCACAGTGGCGGCGGTAACCAGCAGCAGCCCCCACAAAATGGTGGAACGGTAGCCGATCCGTCTGAGCGGCATCTCCAGCCACGGGGAAACCAGTACCATCCCGATGTACAGGGCGGCCGCGTTCAGCCCGTTGGCCAGGGACGACACCCCCTGCTTTTCCAACAGCACGGCCAGAAGCGGGATGGTCAGGCCCTGGCTGACGCCGGCGATCACCACCACCAGGATCAGTACCCAAAAGGTATAACGCGTTGACGACATGATGTCTGGTAACTCCTCTCGAACTCTCTTCCTTTTCGCATACGCGCATACGCAGCCTTCCCGCCGCGTCAGGGTCACCCCCCTACTGCTCCATCGTCGCAGAGAGACGCCCCTGCTGCAACTGGTACATTTTTTGATACAGCCCGTTTAGGGCCATCAGTTCGTCGTGCGTTCCGCGCTCCACCACTTCGCCGCGCGACAGGACCAGAATCAGATCGGCATGCTGGATGGTGGACAGCCGATGCGCGATGACAAAGGTCGTCCGGCCGCGCGACAGCACATGCAGCGCTTCCTGGATGGCCGACTCCGTTTCGCTGTCGATGCTGGCCGTCGCTTCGTCCAGAATCAGAATGGCCGGATCGGCGGCCAGCGCCCGGGCAAACGAAATCAACTGGCGCTGCCCCGCGGACAGCGTCATGCCCCGCTCCACGACCGGCTCGTCGTACCCCTCCGGCAGGCGGCGGATAAATTCGTCCGCCCTCACCGCTTCGGCCGCCCGCTTCACGTCCTCGTCGGAAATGGCCTCGTTGTACAGCCGGACATTGAAGGCGACGCTGCCCGCAAACAGGAACGGGTCCTGCAGCACCAGACCCACATGGCGTCGCAGCGCCCGGGTGTCCAGTTCGTTCATGTCGATCCCGTCGATGGTGATCCGTCCCCGCGTGACCGGATAAAAGCCGAGCAGCAGGTTCATCAGCGAGCTTTTCCCCGAACCGGTGTGGCCGACCAGGGCCACGGTCTGCCCGGGGCGGGCGGTGAACGAGACGTTTTTCAGCACGTACTCGTCTCCCTGATAGGCAAACGAGACGTTGTCAAACACCACTTCGCCGCGCGGCCGGCCGATCTGGCGGCCGCCCCGCTCCGCCTCGGACGGCGTATCCAGCACGTCAAACACCCGCTGCGCCGATATGGCCGCCTGCTGAAGCTGCGACAGGCGGTTCATGATCATGTTGACCGGTTCGAAAAACCGTCCCATGTAATCGACGAACGCAAACAGCGCACCAAACGAGATGGCGCCGTGAAACGAACGCGACCCGAAGTACCAGACGATGACCGTCAGCGCAATTTTCCAGATCAGGTCAACGGCCGGCCTAAGCAGCAGCGCCTCCAGGTTGTTCTCTTTCAGGCGGACGCGGAAATACTCGTCGTTTACCCGGGCGAACTCCTGCTGCACGCCCGTCTCCCGGCGAAACGCCTGCACCACCGGCATGTTGTGGATCATCTCGTTGATCGTCGTGTTCATGTCGCTCAGCCGGCTGCGGATCGCCGCGTAGTAACGGGAACTGTAGCGCTGGTAGACGACGATCAGAACGACCAGGAGCGGCACCGTCAGACAGCAGAACAGGGCCAGCTCTGGCTGCAGCAGAAACAGCGCGATCAGGATGCCGAGGAGGTAGATTCCGTTTTGCACAAACGTGGCCAGCACGCTGACGTACAGCTCGCGAATCGCCTCCGTGTCGTTCGTCACCCGGGAGACGAGCTGCCCCACCGGCGTCCGGTCAAAAAAGGAGACCGGCAGCTTTTGCAGATGGGCGAAGAGCTGCATCCGCATCCGCTGGATGATGCGCTGCGCCGTCGTCTGCAGCGACAAAATCTGAATGTAATTGAACAGGGCGCTGACCAGAATCAGCACCGCATACCCGCCGGCCAGGAGCAGAATGGGGAAGATGTCCCGGCTGTACAGGTCCCGGACCTCCGCCGCGAGCAGGCGGACGCCTTCCGTCCGGTCCAGCGTGCGCCCCGCCTGACGAAGCGTCGCTTCCACCCGTTCCCGTCCGTCTGCGCCGGCGATCGGCCGAATCTGCGTGTCGCCTTCTCCCCTGAGCGGACGGTCCAACAAGTAGTAGGTCGTCCCCTCGGTGACCACCTGCGCCAACGTCCCTTGGGCGGCCGCATCCGGCGGCAGGTCGTCCAGCCAGTCTTCCCGGACGTAATAGCGTCCCGCGATGGGAATGCCGACGCGGTTGCCCTCCCGATCGACCGGCTCGCGTTCGAACCGGTACCAGGTTTTCTGAATGGCCAGGATGTGGTTGTCGATCATCACTTTGGCCACAAAGGGACCGGCCAGCTCCGCACCGGTGCCGAGCAACAGCAGCAGCAGGGCTCCCGCAATCTGTTTGCGAAACGGCATGGCGAATTCCGCCAGCCGCCGCCATACGCTTGTCTCGTTCATCGAAAGCCCCCCTCCCTATCCCTGTCCGGCGACGTACCGTTCCATCTGCTGCCGGCGGTACTGCTCCGCGTACCAGCCGTCCAGCGCCATCAGTTCGTCGTGCGTTCCCCGCTCCACGACCCTTCCTTCGTCCAGCACCAGAATCAGGTGGGCGTGCTGCACGGCGGAGAGGCGGTGGGCGGCGATAATCGTCGTCTTGCCGGCCCGCTCCTCCCGCAAATGGCGCAGGATGCTCTCCTCCGTCCGCGCGTCGACGGCCGACAGGCAATCGTCCAGCACCAGAATATCGGCATTCATCAACAGCGCGCGGGCGATGGAGATCCGCTGTTTCTGTCCGCCGGAAAGGGTGACGCCCTTTTCGCCCACCATCGTTTCCAGGCCTGCCGGGAATTGCGACAGATCGCGCCCCATTTCCGCCAGTTCCAGCGCGTGCGCCACCTCGTCCCGGGTCGCGTCCGGCCGGCCAAACGCCGCATTGGCCGCGATCGTGCGGGAGAAGAGCAGATGCTCCTGCGGCACGTAGGCGATTTTTTCCCGCAAGGCGGACAAGGAAATCCGTTCAACCGGCACGCCGCCGACAAACAGCGACTCCCTCTCCACCGGGTACTGGTGCAGCAGCGCGCGGCAGAGCGTCGACTTGCCGCTGCCGGTGCGGCCGACGATGCCGAGCGTCTCCCCTTCCTTCAAAACAAAGCTGACGTCGCGCAGCGCCGGCGTCTCCGCTCCGGGATAGCGGAAGGTAAACGAGCGGGCCTCCACCGTGCTGGACGTCAGACGGGTGACGGGCTGCGGCGGATCGGCGACGTCCGGCTGTTCGTCAAACAGCTCCAGCAAACGCTTGTGGGAAGCGCTCCCCCGCTGCAGGATGTTCATCAGCCAGCCAAACGCAAACATCGGCCAAATCAGCAGACCGAGGTACAGATTGAACGCGACCAGGTCTCCGAGCGAGATCGCGCTGGTAAAGACGAGATAGGTGCCGTAGCCGAGCCCGATCAAAAAGCTGAAGCCGATGATGACGGCAATCGTCGGCTCAAACAGGGCGTCGATGCGGGAGACGCTGACGTTTCGCTCCAGCGTCTTTTCGCTTACCCGGCGAAACGCCTCCACGTCCTCCTCTTCCTGGACAAAGGCGCGCAGCACCCGCACGCCGGAGACGGACTGCTGCACGTGGTCGTTCAGCTCCCCGAACGCCTCCTGGGCGAGGTAAAACCGCTCGTGCAGCAATCGTCCGTAGTAGGCGGTCGCCCAGGCCAACAGCGGCATCGGCACCAGCGCCGCCAGCGTCAGCTTCCAGTCGATCGCCACGATCATCACGCTCAGCGTCAGCAGCGTGGCAAACAGCGAGTCGACCAGCGTGAGCACGCCATCGCCCGCCGTCATCTGAATGGCGGGAATGTCGTTGGTGGCCACCGCCATCAGGTCGCCGCTGCGGCGCCGCTGGTAAAACGACGGCGTCATCCGGGTCAGATGGGCAAACAGCCGGTCCCTGAGCGTCCGCTCCAGGATCAGCGCACCCCCATACAGCAGGTAGCGCCAGAGGAAGCGAATGGCGTACATCACCAGCCCGAGGCCGAGCAGGATCGCCACGGTCCGGGCCAGGCCGGACGGCGTCAGCGAACCGTTGCGGATCTGATCCACCGTCTGCCCGATCAGGTGGGGCGGCCACAGCATCAGCAAATCAATGACAAACAGAAAGAAAATGCCAACTGCGTACCTTTTCCAATATTTCCGAAAAAACCAGGACAACTGAAGCAAGGTGCGCACGCTGCTCCCCCCTTTCGCCGGCTCTCATTTCAACAAAGAACTCGTTTCAACAAAGAAAGGGATGCGCGTCACGCAACCCTTTTTTCGCTGTTATGATCGTATTTTACCCAAAATTTCTTGTCAATCCAACTTTTTCTTTCGCATCCCGCTCTCGCTCTCGTCCGCGGACGTCCGGCTTCGCCACTCCGCAGCGAGCATGCCGTAGACGGCGTGGTCGACGTAATGGTCGTACAAAAATTCGTTGCTGCGCAGCACGCCCTCCAGCCGGAAGCCGAGTCTCTCGGGAATGGCCCGGCTTTTGTGATTGCCCGTCGCCGCCTGGATGGCGACGCGCTCCAGGTCCCACTCGCCAAACACGAGATGGTCCAGGTAAGCGGCCACCGCCTGGGTCATCAGCCCTTTTCCCTGAAACTGCGCCCCCAGCCAATACCCGATGGACGTCTTCCGGTTGGCCCAGTCGATGCTGTGGACGCCCAGCGTCCCGGCCAGCCTGCCGTTGTACCAGATTCCGTAATGGGTGCCCTGGCGGCGGTGATGCTGGTCAATCGTCAAGGCGATGAACCGGGCCGTGTCTTTCACCTCGCGCACCATGTCGAGCCACGGCAGCCACTGGCGCAAATAGGGCCGGTTGACATCCGTCAGCCAGAACATCTCCTCCGCGTCGGCCGGCTCCAGCCGCTTCAGGCAGGCCTCCGCCGTCATGGGAATGATTTTCATGCCGCTCCTCCTCCAGGAAACGCAAACAGCGCCCGGGGGCGCTTTACCAACGTGGAAAACGGGACCGCCGGGAAAGACGCACCTTCCCAGGGGCGGCCCGGGGGCTGTTTGCCGTTATCGTTTGCAATTGCGGATCTCGTCCGGTTTGTAGATGCCGTTTTCGGTGACGATGGCCGTGATGTAGCGGGCCGGAGTGACGTCAAACGCGGGATTGTACACCTTGATGCCGTCCGGGGCCACCTGTTTGCCCAATCCGTGCGTAATCTCCTCCGCCGGCCGCTCCTCGATCGGAATGTCCGCACCCGTCGGCGTGTCGAGATCGACCGAAGACAGCGGGGCCGCCACGTAAAACGGAATGCCGTGCGCGTGTGCCAGAACCGCCACGCCGTAGGTCCCGATCTTGTTGGCGACGTCGCCGTTGGCCGCCACGCGGTCCGTGCCGACGATGACCGCCTGCACCTTGCCCTGGGCCATCACCATCGCCGCCATGTTGTCGCAGATCAGCGTGACGTCGATGCCCGCCTGCTGCAGCTCGTAGGCGGTGAGGCGCGCCCCCTGCAGCACCGGCCGGGTCTCGTCGGCGTACACTTTCAGGTTCCAGCCGCGCTCCTTGGCGAGGTAGAGCGGGGCCGTCGCCGTACCGTAGGCCGCGGTCGCGAGCGCACCCGGATTGCAGTGCGTCAGGATGCCCATGCCGTCTTTCAGCAGGGTGAGCAGGTGCTCTCCGATTCGGCGGCACACTTCCGCGTCTTCCCGCTGGATGGACAGGGCTTCGTCCAGAACCGCCGCCTTCAGCTCTGCCACCGGTTTGCCGGCTTCGCGCTGCACGCGGGCCTTGATCCTGTCCAGGGCCCAGAACAGGTTGACCGCCGTCGGGCGGGAAGTGCCGAGGTAGTCGGCCTGCTCGCTCAAATGATGCCAAAACGCCTCAAAATCGTTGGCGTCGCTGCCGCGGACGCCGAGATACAAGCCGTACGCGGCCGCCATGCCGATGGCGGGCGCCCCGCGCACCTGCAGATGGCGGATGGCCGCCCACACTTCCTCCGAAGTGGTCAGCGTCAGGTAGATCGTTTCTACGGGCAGCCGGGTCTGGTCCAGCAGGACGAGCGCGTCATCCTGCCACTTGACCGGCGCAAATGGCGTGCTGGTCGTTGTCATACTGCAGCCTCCTGGTAGTATCGTGCGGTAACCGTCCGAACGATGTCTGTGATGTCTGTCGATACCTCCACGCCGTTCCGCTCCAGAATCAGCGCCTGGCCGATCGCCAGCGCCAGCCGCTCCGCTTCCGCGCGGGTCTGATCGTCGGCGATGCTGTTCAGGTCGGCGACGCCCGCCAGCCCGATGACGCGGCGCAGGATTTTGCAGCCGGCGAAGCCCGCCGCGTCCCGGATCAGCCGCTGCACGTAGCTCTGCCAGAAGCCTTCGGTGTGGGCGCTGCGCTCTTTCGCCTGTTTGTGCCAGAGCTGGACGAACTGGGAGACAAACTCGTTCCAGACGTCTTCCACCGTCGCCAACAGATATTCGCGATAGTCCTCCCGCTTTCCTGTATCCGGCTGCAGGCCGTGCTGGCCCGCGTAGTTCAGCAGCAGGTTGGCGATCACCGCGCCGATGTCGAAGCCGATCGGGCCGTAGTAGGCGAATTCGGGGTCGATCACCTTGATCGACGTCGGCGAAATGAAGATGCTGCCGGTATGCAGGTCGCCGTGCACCAGCGCCTCCGCCCGGGTGAGGAAATCGTACTTGAGCTTGGCGATTTCCAGCTTCAGCGGCTTGTTGTTCCAGATCGCCTCCACCTCCCGCCGGATCAGCGGGTTGAAGCTGTTGGTCGGCGCGTCTTCGTAGGGATCGGTGAAGACGAGGTCTTCAGTAATTTTGCATAATTCCGGATTTATGAATCTTCCGACGAGCGCTTTTTTGTCGTAGGGATGCGCCCCCAAATCGGACGTGTAAAACAGCGTATGGGCGAGAAAGCGGCCGATCTGTTTGGCGAACAGCGGGTAGCGGTTGCCCGCGATCAAGCCTTTTCGCATGATCACGTGGTCGCTGACGTCTTCCATCACCGTCAGGGCCAGCTCCTCGTCAAAGTGATACACCTCCGGCACGAGATCCGGCACGTATTTGTGCTGGATGCGCAGCGCCTCGCTTTCGATCCGGGCGCGGTCCAGCGTGAGCGGCCAGGATTCGCCCACCACACGGGCGTAGGGCAGCGCCTGCTTGACGACGACGCTTTTGCCCGTCGCTTCCTCCCGGATGTGGAACACCAGGTTGAGATTGCCGTCGCCGATCTCCCGGCTGGTCAGTTCCGCTTCCGCCGCAAACAGGTCCGGCAGTTGTTTTACGTACTGCACTGCTTCTTGTTCGCTCAATGCGCGATACGCCATGGTTCAATTCCCCTCTCCTTCGGCAGATGCCGCTTGTCTTCACATTTCCGGTGTGTCTATTCGGTGGCCGCCGGGCGGCGCGTGAACCGCTGCCGCCTCCAGCCAGAGCATTCCGCACATGCAAAAAGACCTCTTTTCCCGAAGAAAAGAGGTCTGTCCGTACGCGTCTGCGTGTCGTCTCCCCCTTATCTTCCAGAATACTTTTGTTTCTGCAGGAATTAGCACCGTGCACGCGCTGCACGTCCGTCGCCGGAAGCGCTCGGACAGCGTCATGTCGGTTGCCGGGTTTCATCGGGCCAGTCCCTCCACCTTCTCTGGATAAGGTATCCAACGTATGCGGTTTTGACGTTTGTTTGAATCATACAACCCCGGTTTCGCGCTGTCAACACCCTTTTTTGGGTGAAATGTCCAGTCTTCACGGACTGGTCCGCTGGCCCGAGGCACTCGGCTGGTCCCAGTTCCACCAGTCGATCCGGCCCACGAAGGCAGCCGTGATCGACGGCTCCTGCCGCAGCTTGAGCAGTTCCTTGACAGGGCCCGTCACGACCGCCCCGTAGAGGCGCACACCGTTCTGCTGCAGGTAGCGGCAGCGTTCCTCGATGCGCAGCCGGTTTCCGGCGGTCACAAGCCGCTCGCCAATGGCGTTCGTCAGCCGTTCCTGTCCCGCGAGATACTCCATTTCCGCCAGGTAAGCCCGGGCGCGCCGCTCACCTTCGCCATGTGCCTGAATCGGCGCTTCGCCGTAATCGAGTTCTCTTTCCGCGTATCCCCACACGTCACCGGCCGACAGCAGCAGACTGCCTTCCGCCGCGTCCGGATGGTTTCGCTCCTGCCCCGTATCCACGGCGAACCAGGTGGTATCCAAGTCGTAGCCGGAAAGCAGGGCGTAGTACTCATCATGGGTCAGCAGCCGGTCAAACGAGACGGCGAGCTGCGCCACCGTTCCCTCTGGCAGCTTTTCCAGCGTGTTCCAGGCGGGATTTCTGCGGAAGGCGCTTTCTTCCCGATCGGCCGCTGACGACGGAAAGAGAAAAAAGAGCCGCTCTTTCCGCAAACCGTCGGTCCATGCCGGCTTCGCGGAAATGATCGAGAAGACGTTGCTGATCGAAAAGGTTCCGGCGTTCTGATCGTCTCCCCCCACCTGTTCACGCAGTTCCATGTTTATCTCCCCGTACAGAAATCCGATTTGCGAACCGCTGCTGCCCACCGTGAGCCCCGGCTGGGTAAAGTGCACCATGTCCCGGGCCACCCGGTAGGCGTCCTCGTGCAAATACCAGCCGATCCACCCGTTGGCGAACATCAGGACCGCCCCGACGAGAAGCGAGATGCCCACCGTGTAAGCCGCGTTGCCCAGCCTGTGGCGCCATTTGCTGCGGCGGAGGATGGCGCGCTGCGTCTCTTCGGACAGCACGTCCGCTTCTCTCTCCTCCTGTCCGCCGCTGCCCAGCAGCAGCTCCTCCAAGCGTTCCGCATACAGCTCGTCCGCTGCAATCCTCGCACGGAAAGAGGCGGCTTCTTCCTCCGTCATTTCACCGCGCAGATATGCCAGCAGTTCCCGCTCCCGCTCTTCATTTGCCTTGTCCGTCGTCATGTTCATCCCTCCACATTCTGCGTAGTTTTTGCCGCCCCCGAAACAATGAGCGCTTTACGTCCCCCGCGTCGATGCCCAGCACCTCGGCGATTTCCGCGTAGCTGAGCTGTCCGCAATGCAGCAGGATCACCTGTTTTTGCTTCTCCGGCAGCCGGTCCAGGCACGTCCGCAGCGATGACCACGCCTCTTGGCTCAGCAGCGCCCGCACCGGGTCCGCCGCCGCCCCGTCCGGCTGTTCCGGGATCGTCTCCACCAATCGCCACGGACGCTTCTTCCGCCTCCGATGCCAGTCCACAAACGTGTGGTAGGCCGCCTTGAACAGCCAGGGGCGCACCTTTTCCCCCCGGTAGGCATCCAGGTATTGATACGCCCGGAAAAAGGTCTCCTGCGTCAGGTCTTCCGCCTGCACCCGGTCACCGGTCAATCGGCAGAGGTAGCGGTATATGTCGTTGACGTACAAGCGGTACACGTCTTCCAGTCCGACCTTTTCCACGGATTCACACCCTTTCACTCCTATCCACGCACATTGCGGGAAAAAGTTCCACCGCGCCGCAGCATTTTTTCAAAAGATTGAGGTTTATAGTAAAATAAGGGGTATTATAACACGGTGTCTAAGGAGCGATTTGATGGGTTATGGCATTGACCTGCTGGAGAACGTGCGGGTATTGGAGCAGGAACTGACCCGGGAAGGATTGGACAGACCGCTGGAGCATATCCATTTCCGTTTTGCGGACAATGACTTTCGCTACTGGATTACGCCGCCCGACCTGCACGTCTTTGCCGACACCGGCTGCGACGGCATTCATTACGGCTTTCTGACCGATTTCGGCCGCATCACAGACCTGACAGAGGCGCCCATTGTCTGCGTCAGCCCGACGGACGATCCGCCCCTGCGCATCATCGCGCGCAGCCTGGAAGACTTTTTCCGCCTGGTGGTGACGATCGGATCCGCCGGCGAGCTAGGCAATCTTGTTTCCGTCCGTACTCCCCGCCAATGGGAGCGGTATTGGGCCAGCCTGGCACGAGAGCGGCATGACGAGGAAACGGACCCGAAGCATCGAACCTTCTTTCAGCATCGCCGCACCGTTCTGCATCGGCTGCGGACCGCCCTGGGCCTCGAACCGATTCCGGATGTCATGCGGTATCTGAGCGACCTGGAGAGCGGGCGCCAGGCAGCCGGCTGCATCCCGACCATCGACGGGTTGGGGGTCGTGCCGATTGAGGGAAAAGACGAGAGGCCCGCGTTCGACTACGTGTTTCCCTTTGCCGGCAGCAGCAGGGATCACGCACCGCTGGACGACATTCGCGCCTATCTGGCCGCCGCTCCGCCTGCACACCGATGCGCGTTTGTACGCGATGCCATCTTCTGGTGGGTGGTGGACGAAACGTCCGAACTGTGGCCGCTTCTCCAAAACGTGCACGTACAGCGCTGAACCGGCGTCAAAGCCGCGTTCACAACCGGCCGGACGAACCCAGGCCGCCCACCCTGCCGCCTTTTCAACAGCACCGCACATTTCCCCCAATCAAGGGTTGACTCCCTGAGAGGAACGTCATATCATGGGGGTATCTACCAAGCAAAACCGCATAGCGAACGATTCACACTCTTATCGCGAGCTGGCTGAGGGACTGGCCCTATGATGCCCGGCAACCGGCGCTTTCCCGGCAGGGAGGCGTAACGGTGCTAAATCCTGCGGAAATGTTTTTCCGAGAGATGAGAGGAGACGCTGACGTATGAACGACAACCGCCTCCCCTCCTCCATGGGGAGGTTTTTTGTTGGAACACAGCGGCCCCGTCGGCTCGTCCGCGGCACCTCCCCGGCGCAGCGCGGGCAATCGCCGGGACAGCGTGAAGGACCCGGCGGCCGGGAGGGCACAGCAAAGGAGGATCATCCCATCCATGAACGAACAACGCATCCTCGTCACCTATCTGACACAAGCGAAAGACCTGCGAAAAAAAGCAGAGGGGATCGCCGTCGGGATGACCGTCGGCACCTGGACCGACCTGCCTGCCGCCAAACAGGCGGAACTGAAACCGTACCTGGGCGAAGCGGTGGACACCCAACCGCTGGAGACGCTGGAAAACGGGGAAACGCGCGGCCTGATCACCGTAAGCTATCCGGTGCGCAACTTTACCGCCGACATCCCGTCGCTGTTGACCGGCATCTTCGGCAAGCTCTCCATGGACGGCAAGATCAAGCTGATCGACGTGCAGTTCCCGGAAGCGTTCCTCAACGGCTTTCCCGGCCCCCGCTTCGGCATCGACGGCCTGCGCGAACGGCTCGGCGTGCATGACCGCCCGCTCCTGATGAGCATTTTCAAGTCCTGCCTGGGAATGCCGTTTGACGATCTGAAAGCCCAGTTCCGCGCCCAGGCGCTGGGCGGCGTGGACCTGGTCAAGGACGACGAAATCTTCTTCGCCGATGACCGCGCCCCGTTCCTGGAGCGGATCAAGGCGTTCAAGCAGATTGCCGCGGAAACGGAAGCACAGACCGGCAAACCCGTCCTCTATGCGGCCAATCTGACCGGTCCGGTGCACGAGCTGAACGAGCGGGCCAAGCGGGCGGTGGAGGCCGGCGCCGACTGCCTGCTGTTCAACGTGCTGGCGTTCGGCTTTGACGCTCTGCACCGCCTGGCAGCCGATCCGGACGTCAGCGTGCCGATCATGGCCCATCCGGCGCTGGCGGGCGCGTTCTACCCGTCGCCCGACTACGGCATCGCCACGCCGCTGCTCTTGGGCAAGCTAATGCGGATCGCCGGCGCCGACCTGGTGCTCTTCCCGTCGCCGTACGGCAGCGTGGCCCTGGACAAAGCGGAAGCCCTGCGCCTGGCGGAGCATCTGACCGCTCCCCTGCACGGCATGCGCCGCTCGTTCCCGGTCCCGTCCGCGGGCATTCACCCCGGCCTGGTGCCGCAACTGTACGAAGATTTTGGACAGGATCAGGTGGTCAACGCCGGCGGCGGCATTCACGGCCATCCTGGCGGGGCGACGGCGGGCGGACGCGCGTTTGTCGCCGCCATTGAAGCGGTCGTCGCCGGACGCTCGCTCGCCGACGCGGCGGCCGAGTCGCCGGAACTGGCGGCAGCCCTGGAGAAATGGGGGGGCGGACGATGAGCAAACCGCTCGTGCTGTTCTGCGACTTTGACGGGACCATTACGGAAAAGGACAACATCGTCGCCATCATGCGCCGCTTTGCTCCCCCGGAATGGGAGGCGCTGACGGAAAAGATCCTCTCCCAGCAGGTGAGCGTCCGCGAAGGCGTGGGCAGGCTGTTTCAGCTCCTCCCCTCCTCGCTCAGGCAGGAGATTGTCGACTTCATCGTGGGCGAAGCGGCGATCCGCCCCGGCTTTGCCGAATTCGTCCGCTTTTGCCGGGACGAAGGCATCGAGCTTTTGATCACCAGCGGCGGCATCGACTTTTTCGTGGAGCCGATCCTCGCCCCGTTTGAGCTGAACGTGCCAATCTACTGCAACGGCAGCGATTTCAGCGGCGAGCGCATCACCATCACCTGGCCGCACCGCTGCGACGAACACTGCGACAACGACTGCGGCATGTGCAAAACGACGATCATCCGGCGATACGATCCGGACCGCCACTTCCGCGTGGTCATCGGCGATTCCGTCACCGATCTGGCGGGCGCCAAGATTGCCGATTTCGTCATCGCCCGTTCGCTGCTCGCGCAAAAATGCGCCGAACTGGGCCTGCCGCATCGGACGTTTGCCACCTTCCACGACGTCATCGCCATTTTGCAGGATTTACGAACCCAACAGGAGGTCGGCTCACCATGACAGTCACTCTGGAACAACGCGCAGACGCGTTTCGCCGGCTGGACGAAGCGAAGCTGGCGTTTGCCCGCCGCGACTGGTTTCCCGGTACCAGCGGCAATCTCTCGATCAAGCTCTCCGACGACCCGCTGCAGTTTGCCGTGACGGCCAGCGGAAAAGACAAGACCAAGCTCTCCCCGGAAGACTACCTGGTGGTCGACGGGGAGTCCCGCCCGGTCGAACCGACAGCGCTCAAGCCCTCGGCGGAAACGCTGATCCACGCCGTGGTCTACAAGCGCATTCCGCAGGCGGGCGCCTGCTTCCACGTGCATACGGTGTGGAACAACCTCGTGTCCGAACTCTACTTCGGGCAGCGCGCCTTTTCCATTCAGGGGCAGGAACTGATCAAGGGACTGGGCATCTGGGAGGAAAACGCCCGCATCACCATTCCGATTGTCGAGAATTTTGCCCACATTCCGACACTGGCGGCCGCGATCGACAAAGTGATCACGCCCGATGTCCCCGGCGTGCTGATCCGCAACCACGGCATCTACGCCTGGGGCGCCAACGACTTCGAGGCGAAGCGCCACCTGGAGTCGTTCGAATTCCTGTTTGAGTACCACGTGCGCTGGCTGCAGCTTCGCCAGACCGCCGTGTCCCTCACACATACCCATTAATCATTGAAGGAGGTTTCGTATCATGGCAAAAGTTCGTTTTCACGACAACAACGAGTACATTACGGCACCGGAGGAGGTTTCTGCTTTCCTGCAAACCCAAGAAATCATCTATGAACACTGGGGAGTGGATCGCCTGGATGCCAACCTGCGCGACAACTACAACCTGACCGACGAGGAAAAGCAGCAGATTCTCGACGCGTTCCGCCCGGAAATCGACGACATCAGCAAGCGGCGCGGCTATCTCACTGCCGACATCATCGTCCTGTCCGACCAGACGCCCAACCTGGATGAGCTGCTGGTCAAATTTAAAGCGGAGCACCACCACACCGACGACGAGTGCCGCTTCTGCGTGGACGGCCACGGCATCTTCGCGATCAAAGGCAAGGACGGCCGCTACTTTGACGTGGAAATGGAGCCGGGCGACCTGATCTCCGTTCCGTCCTACTACCGCCATTACTTCACGCTGATGGACGACCGCAAGATCAAGGCGATCCGCCTGTTCGTCACACCGGCCGGCTGGGAAGCGATCTACTAAACCGGAAACGATGAAACGATGAAGCCGAGGGGCGCACCCCTCGGCTTCTTTCCATTTCGCGAGTTACAGCACGTACCCGTCCGCTTCGATGACGCGGTCGGCGATGACCCGTTTCAGGTGGACGGTGTTGATCGGCGTCCGGCGGGTCAGCTTTTTCAGGATGGACAGGCGCATGCGGAGATCGTCGCCTTCCTCCATCGCCGCCAGCGCCTCTTTTGCCCAGGCCTCGACCCTGTCAAACGCTTCGTGCACGTACACGGTGGCGAGGTCCAGCTTTTGCTGCTCTTTCTCCACGCCGTTTTTCTCGATCGCTTTTTCCGTCCGCTTCACGACGCTGTCCATCGCGTACAGCTCGATCAGCATGTCGGCGGCCAGCGCCAAGAGCTCCTGCTCCTTGGCAATCGCCTGCTGGTACTTCATCAGCGCGGAACCGGCCACCATCAGGATGATTTTGCGGGTCATCCCGATCAGGTGTTTTTCCACCGCCAGCGGCGCTTCCTCTATTTCTTCCGGATAGTAGCTCATCAGCTCTTCCTGCAGGCCGGCGGCCGCTTGCAGCAGAGGCAGTTCCCCTTTCATCGCCTTTTTCACCAGCATGTCGGGGATCAGCAGGCGGTTGATTTCGTTCGTTCCTTCGAAAATGCGGTTGATGCGGGAATCGCGGTACATGCCCTCGATCTCGTATTCCTGGATAAAGCCGTATCCGCCGTGGATCTGTACGCCCTCGTCCACGCAGTAGTCCAGCACTTCCGAAGCAAATACCTTGTTGATGGAGCATTCGATCGCATACTCGGCAATGGCCTTGGCCACTTCACGGCCGTCCTCCGCCTTCTCGCCAAGAGCGGAGAGGGCGGCATCAAACAGTCCGACCGTGCGGTACACCGAGGATTCCGCAGCGTAGATCTTTGCCGCCATGGTGCCCAATTTGTTCTTGATGATGGTGAAGTTGGCGATTGGCGTTTTGAACTGCCTGCGTTCCTTGGCGTAGGTGGTCGCCAGATGGAGGGCGTGTTTCGCGGAGCCAACCGTTCCGACGGCCAGTTTGTACCGCCCGACGTTCAGGATGTTGAACGCGATCACGTGCCCTTTCCCCGGCTCTCCCAGCAGGTTCTCCACCGGTACGCGAGCGTCTTCGAGAATGAGCGGACGGGTCGAGGAGCACTTGATGCCCATTTTCTTCTCTTCCGCGCCGACCGATACCCCCGGGAAGTCGCGCTCCACGATGAACGCGGAGAAATGTTCCCCGTCAATTTTCGCATAGACGATGAAGACATCGGCAAAACCGGCGTTTGTGATGAACTGCTTGGTTCCGTTCAAAATGTAATGCGTGCCGTCTTCGGACAATTTTGCCGTGGTTTTGGCGCCGAGCGCGTCGGAACCGGAGCCCGGCTCCGTCAGGCAGTACGCGGCGATCCGCTTTCCGGTGGCGAGATCGGGCAAATAGCGCTGCTTTTGATCTTCGTTGCCGAAGTACACGATGGGCAGGGAACCAATGCCGACGTGCGCCCCAAACGTAATCGCAAACCCGCGCCCCAGCGCAAATTTTTCTCCCAGCAGAGCGGAACTGATCTTATCCAGGCTGAGACCTCCGTACTTCTCCGGCACGTCCGCTGCCAGAAGGCCCAGTTCCCCCGCTTTCTTCAACAGCGATACGGACAGCTCGAAGTTTTGGTGCTCCAGCTCTTCCATGTGCGGGCGCACTTCGTTACGGATGAAGTCCTCCGTCGTCTGCGCGATCAGTTTCTGCTCGTCGGTGATTTCCTCCAGCGCGAACACGTCGTCCGGCGAACCGGCATTGATCAGGAAGCTGCCGCCGCGGATCAGATCTTTCGTTTCAGCCATCGTATCCCTCTCCCTTTTTCAAAATTGGGGTGTTCCACCATGCTTACAGCAATTCGAACACGCCGGCGGCCCCCATGCCGCCGCCGATGCACATCGTCACGACGCCGTACCTGCCGCCGCGCCGCTTCAGCTCGTTCAACAGGGAAACGGTCAGCTTCGCCCCGGTGCAGCCCAGCGGATGGCCCAGGGCAATGGCGCCGCCGTTGACGTTTACCTTTGCCGGGTCGAGGCCCAGTTCGCGGATCACGGCGAGGGACTGGGAGGCAAACGCCTCGTTCAGCTCGAACAGATCCACGTCGGCCAGGCTCAATCCGGCCATTTTCAGCGCTTTCGGAACGGCGACGACAGGACCGATCCCCATCACGTCGGGATCGACGCCGCCAACCGTGAACGAGCGGAACCTGGCGATCGGACGAACGCCCAGACGGTCCGCCTTTTCCGCCGACATCACCAGCACGGCGGCCGCGCCGTCGCTCGTCTGCGAAGAGTTTCCGGCCGTGACCGTGCCCTGCACATGAAACACCGGCTTCAGCTTGGCCAGCGCTTCCAGCGAGGTGTCGGCCCGCACGCCCTCGTCCGTGTCAAAGACGCGCTCCGTGACGTGCAGCCTGCCGTCCTCATCCACGCGGTGCTGCTTTACCGTCAGCGGCACGATCTCGTCCTGGAACTTGCCGGCGGCGATGGCGGCCGCGGCCCGCTGATGGCTTTGCAGCGCGAACGCGTCCTGGTCCTCGCGGCTGACGCCGTAGCGCTTTGCCACTTCCTCCGCCGTGTGGCCCATGCCCATGTACGCTTCCGGCATCGTCTCCATCAGCGTCGGATTGAGCGCCACCTTGTGGCCGGCCATCGGCAGCAGGCTCATGCTCTCCACCCCGCCGGCCACGATCACGTCGGCCCCGCCGGCGATAATCTGATGGGCGGCGTAGGCGATGGTCTGCAGGCCGGACGAGCAGAAACGGTTGACGGTAATGCCGGCGACGTTGGTCGGCAGCCCGGCGCGCAGGCCGATCAGGCGGGCCATGTTCATCCCCTGCTCCGCTTCCGGCACGGCCGTCCCGATGATCACGTCCTCGATCTCGGCCGGGTCGAGCTCGGGGACGCGGCGCAACAGATCGCTCACGACCGCGGCGCCCATGTCGACGGGATGCACGTCCTTCAGGCTGCCCCGCTTCGCTTTTCCGACCGCGGTGCGGGCGCCGGCGACGATCACTGCTTCTCTCATGTCTTTCCCCTCCCTAGTTACGCAATGGCTTGTTCTTCGTCAGCATGTGCTGCATGCGCTGCTGCGTCTTGGGCGTCTTGATCAGCTCGAGGAACGCCTGGCGCTCCAGCTCCAGGATGTACTGCTCCGTCACCTCGGTGCCGGCCGGCACGCTGCCGCCGGACATGACGTAGGCGATCTTGCTGGCGATCAGTTCGTCGTGATCGCTGATGTAGCCGCTCTTTTTCATCGTGTAGATGCTTTGCCGAAGGGTGGCGTACCCCGACTCGCCGATGACGCGGATCTTGCGCGGGCGCTGCGGCGTGTACCCCTCTTTGACCATCGCCAAAACGAGCTGCTTGGCGTCGTAGAGGAGGTGATCCGGATTGATGCTGATCCGGTCGCTCGGGCGCAGGTAGCCCAGGTTGATCGCTTCCCTGCCGCTGGTGGAGACTTTGGCCATGGCGATCGTCTCGAACGCGCGGGCCACGAACGGGAACGGGTCAACCGGCACGGTGCCGCCTTCCGGCACATTTTCCATCGCCCGAAACAGCATCTCCTTGGTGCCGCCGCCGCCGGGCAAAAGGCCCACGCCCACTTCCACCAGCCCCATGTAGGTCTCGGCGGACGCCTGCACGCGGTCGGCCAGGAAGCAGATTTCCACACCGCCGCCGAGCGTCATGCCGAACGGCGCCGCCACGACCGGACGGTGCATGGTGCGCAGCGCGTGCCCCACCTTGTGAAACTGTTTGACCAACATGTCCAGCTCGAACCAGTTTTCGTCCTGCGCCTCCATCAAGGCCAGGCCCAGGTTCATGCCGACGCAGAAGTTTTTGCCCTGGTTGCCGATCACGAGTCCGAGGAAGTTGCGCTGCACCTCTTCCGCCGCGAAGGCTGCCATCTGCAGCACGTCCATGCCCAGCGCGTTGTGCGGAGAGGTAAACTCCAGGCAGGCTACACCGTCGCCCAGGTCCACCAGCGCGGCGCCCGCGTTTTTCCTGATCAGCCGGCCCTGCTCCTTGAGCGCCGCCAGGTTGATCCGCTCTTTGTTCTCCTCGACGTCCTTGTATCGGCCGCCGACGGCAAACGCAGCCACGCGCCCGTCCTGTTTCTGATAGAACGAGGTCTTGCCGCTCGCCAGCAGTTCCTCCACCAGCGGCGGGATCGTCTCGCCCTCTTCGCGCATGCGGGCCACCGACTTCTCCACGCCGATCGCGTCCCAGGTCTCAAACGGTCCCAGCTCCCAGCCGAAGCCCCATTTCATCGCCCGGTCGACGGACACGATGTCGTCGGCGATTTCGTACGCCTTGGCCGCGGAGTAGAGCAGCACTTTCTTGAAGACGCTCCAGAGGAACTCGCTTCCCTTGTCCTTTCCGTACACAAGCGCTTTCAGTTTTTCCGGCAGCGTCTTCGCCGTCTTGGCCGCCTCCAGCGACGGAAACTTCGCCTTGACGCGCGGACGGTATTCCATCGTGTGGTAGTCGAGCGCGAGGATGTCCTTGCCTTCCGCCGTTTTTACCTGCTTGAAGAAGCCCTGCCCCGCCTTTTGGCCGATCCAGCGCTTTTCCACCATCTCCAGCACGAAGGACGGCACTTCGAAGACCGCTTTTTCCGCGTCATCCGCGCTCTTGTTTTTCACGTTGTTGGCCACGTGCACGTACGTGTCCAGCCCGACCACGTCCAGCGTGCGGAAGGTGGCGCTCTTCGGACGGCCGATGACCGGACCCGTCAGCGCATCCACCTCGTCGACGCCCAGTCCGAGCCGCACCATCTCCTGGATCGAGATCTGCAGGCCGTACGTCCCGATGCGGTTGGCGATGAAGTTGGGCGTGTCCTTGCAGAGCACCGTTCCTTTGCCCAGCACGAACTCGCCGAAGCGCATCATGTAGTCCACGATCGCCGGGTCCGTGTCGTTCCCGGGAATAATCTCAAGAAGTTTCAGATAACGGGGCGGATTAAAAAAGTGCGTGCCCAGAAAATGCTTGCGGAACTCGTCGGAACGTCCCTCGCTCATCTCGTTGATGGAGACGCCCGACGTATTGGAGGAGACGATGGTGCCCGGCCTGCGGTGCGCCTCGACCAGTTCGAACACCTTTTTCTTCACGTCGAGGTTTTCCACGACCGCCTCGATGATCCAGTCAGCGTCGCCGAGGTACGACAGGTGGTCTTCCATGTTGCCGACGGTGATCAGGTCGAGGTTCGCCTTGTCGTAGAGCGGAGCCGGCTTTTCCTTCAGCAGCCGGTCCTTGCCGGCCTGCGCGATGCGGTTGCGGACGACGGGATCAGCCAGCGTCAGCCCTTTTTTGCTCTCTTCCTCTGTCAGCTCACGCGGCACGATGTCCAGCAGGTAGACGGGGATGCCGACGTTGGCCAGATGCGCGGCGATGCCTGCTCCCATCACGCCGGAACCGAGCACGGCCGCTTTGCGAATGTTGCGTTCCATCCATTACCCTCCTCACTAAGAAATGGGGTCCCTGCGAAAAAAGGCGAAACAGTCCGAACTCGCAGAGTTTTTTGTGAATGAATTCTACTTGTTCAAAAGGTATTCCTGTTTTTCGCCGCACATGTCACCCCTTGAATGAATACTCATTCATTTTGCTGGTGTAAAAAAACACCCCACCTTAAAAGCCCTCGGTCAACGTGAGATGTTTGGCGATTCAGACGAAACTGAATGATCGCTCAGTTTCATTGTAATCGAAAAGGAGAGCGGTTGCAATCTTCATTTGCCGATTTTTCCCGCTCTCCTCTTCCCGGACGCTTCTCAACCCGCCGCAGCGGACAAAGACAGGGCAGGCGGCGAAAGAAGCGGACGCCCCTGCCTTTCTGCCGCGCCGCTACTTCTGGATGAATTTGATCGACGTCACCTTGCGGCCAAACGGGTTTCCTTCATCCGGTTCCAGCAGGTACTCCAGCTCGTAGTTGCCCACTTTGGGATCTGCGTAGGCAGCCGCGACCCACAGCTTGTTCTTGTCGGTGTCATCCTTCCTGAGGGTGAGCGCCACGCGATAGTCATGCAGCGGCAGCGCGATTTTGGCGATGCTCTCCTGCGCCGGCTTGCTCAGATACGCGTCCAGCCATTTCCCATTCTTCGTGCGGTACGCATGGTTGGCGGCGGTCAGCAGCAGGTTGACCGCCTTTTGCTGCCGCTGCTGCGATTCCCGGAACTGTTTGGCGGCGTCGTCCGCGTAAAAATCGTACAGGCGCTTCAGCACGGCGGCGAACTCTGCGCGCGTCATGTTTTTGTAGGGATTAAACAGCCGCGTCTCGCTGAACAGGTGGAATTCACGAATCGCTCCCGCATAAGGCGAGGCGGTGTCGGGATAACCGCTCGGCTGTTTCCATCCGTGGTACCCGGCAAAGAAGCGGGCTACATCCTGCGGCTTCACATTCATGCTTCTCATCTTGTACGGGGCGAGCACGTGAAACAAGATCATGCTGGCTTCTTCCCGCGAGAGCGGATACTGCAGGTACTGGGCCGGCACCCACCAGTCGACCAGTTCTTTCTGCGGCGTTTTCATCAACTGGCCCTGCGAAGCCAGATGGAGATAGTAGAGAATTTTGTCACCCGGCCGGTATTCGTTGACAAAGCCTGTCTGGACGTCCAGCAGCACCTGCAGGTTGGCCGTCAGCGCTTCGATTTCCTTTCGGAGCGGATACCTGTGATCGAGGTAGGCCTTCTCCTCGGGAGCAGCCAACGGGCCGTAGACGGCTTCAAAGACGCGGTTCACCAGCGCCAGCGCCTCGCCGCGGGTAATCGGCTTGTCCGGGTAAAAATGGCGCGTGCCGTTCCCCTTGTATACGCCCCGTTCGGTCAGGAACTGAATCTGCTCGCTGGCCCAGTGCCCCTTGACGTCGTCGTACGCGGTTTCGGCGTTCGCGCGCGGAACGAAGACGCCCTGGATCAACAAGCAAACCATGAGAACCCACAACAGACTTCTCTTGAACATGATGGTCTCCTTTCCTCTCCATTTGAAATTGCGTCGAATGGAATGATCGCACACATGATTTCCGGGACAAAACAGCATGTTTTACCGCCCAACCGCTGCGCAGTATGAGACAAAAATACCAACTGTTCCCACCTTTGTAAAGATAGCTTGAAAAATTTAGGATGGGACGCACAAGGTCCCCGCCCGAACGAATAGTCCTTTCCTCCTGTCAATAGGAAACAGCATCCATTTTTCAGGCTCCGCGTCGTGCGTCTTTCCGCTCCCTTTGCCGCGCTGGCCGTTCGCCCCATGCAAAAAAACCGGAGGAATGGCTCCTCCGGTTGGACTGCGGCACAAGCAGATTCGGTTACGACTGGATCTTATCCATCCATTCGGGTCCTTTGGTCACCAGCACCCGGCAGAGCACCAGGTCCAGGACGGCGAACAAGACAAACAGCGTCAGGCTGATGCCGTACAGCGACGGCTCCCCCTGGAACGCCAGGAACAACGTCGGCGCTGCGGTGACCACCACGGCCGCCATCGAGAACAGCGTGTTCCAGTTCTGCTTGACCGCCTTCTGCTCCGAATCCCAATCCAGTTTGGGCATCCGCAGGTCAATGATGATCCCGATCAGATTGATGAACACGATGCCCGGCAGGCTGGCGACCAACGCGAGCAGGAGAAATTGCACCGGCGGATGCAGCACCAGCCCGGCGGCGGCGCACATCAGCAGCATGCTGAGGATGCCCAGCACCGTTCCCGGCACCACTTTGGCTGCGATGATCTGCGCATAGGGAACAGGCAGGTACTTGTTGACGAAAAAGGCCTGCCCGTCCCGCGAAATGGCCGTTGTGGAAACGCTGTTCGTGGACGTCATGAACAGAGCGAGCGCAAACGCGACCGCCACGCCGATTCCGGCTGCGGCGTCCTCCTGAAGAAACTGTCCCCACTCCCGTACGGTCGCCCACCCGTCCGGGCGGCTGAGCACGGGAATGAACGTGAGCAAGGGCCACAAGAAGCAGGACAGGACGCAGTTCAGAAAGTAGGCGGGCGTGCGCAGCAGCACCTTCCATTCCTTGGCGGCGAACGCCAGCACGGGCGACCGGCGGCCGGTCAGCTTGTCAAACTCTTCCCCGCTGACGCGCCTGCGCTTGGCCGCCGTCTCGGAGATCCCCATGACGCCCTTCAGGTACAAGCGGTCTCCCAGCATGACAAAGGCCGCAGCAAACGCCGCCGACACCAGCAGAAAGGCGAGCAGATAGCCGAGACCGGCGAGAACTCCCGACTCGGCAAGCGCCATCGCCCCCAGCTTGGTGCTGGGGAACAGTCGGCTGACGAGCGAAAGCAGGGCGTTGTCGTCCGAGAGAATCATCTGTGTCAACTGCTCGACGCTGTCCCTCCCTGCGCTGTTCCGATGGATGACAATTTGAAAGCCCAGCACGGCCGCGATCCCGATCACGCCGCCGATCAGGCGGAACCGGTCCCTGCTTTTTCCCACGCTGGTCACACGCATGAACAGCATGGCCAAGAGCGAGGCGATTACCAGCGGGATGACCGGCAGCGCCAAAAAGACGACGGCCGCGTACAGGTAGTAGAGCGGCCCGGCTCCACTTTTCACCCCGTACGTAATCAGCAGCGGCAGCAGCAGAAACGCGGTCGGCACGTACTCGTACGCCAGCGTGACGAGGAACTTCGCCCCGAGAATGTCGGACGGCTTGAGCGGCAGGGGCAGCAGGTGCTCCACGTCCTGCGAGTAGTAGTACACGGTCAAGACGTAAAAAAGCCCGAAAAACAGGATGCCCAGACAGGCAATCGCCATGCCCATCCCCAAAAGCGCGCTCTCCTGCCCGCTTGCCGCCAGCCCGTCGTACAGGCCGATGACTCCCATCACGTAACCGGACATCAGCGGAAAAAAGGCGACGGCCATCAGCAGGATCATCAGCACCTTTTTCCACCCGCTCCCCCGTTTCCCGCTCCAGAGGCCGCTGCCGTTTTTCATCAGCATCTTGGTCAAGAGCCAGGTCCTATTCATGCTTCGTCAGCTCCAGGAACAGCCGCTCCAGCGATTCGCTCGAGCGGAAGTGCTCTTGCATCTCCTTGAACGTGCCGCAAAACAGGATGACGCCCTTGTTGATGATGGCGACGCGGTCACACAGCTTTTCCGCCACTTCCAGCACGTGCGTGGAGAAAAACACGGTCCGGCCGCTGTCAGCGTGTTCCCGCATCATTTCCTTCAGCGTGAACGCCGATTTCGGGTCCAGCCCGGTCAGCGGTTCGTCGAGAATCCAGACTTCCGGATGGTGGACCAGCACCCCCATGATCACGATTTTTTGCCTCATGCCGTGCGAATAGCTCTGAATCGGATCGGAGAGGGCGTCCGTCATGTCAAACCGTTCCGCCAGCCGGGCGATCCGCTCCTTGCGCACGTCCTGCGGCACCCCGTACATGTCGGCCATGAAGGTGACGTACTCCAGCCCCTTCAGCCGCAAAAACAGGTCGGGACTGTCCGGCACATAGCCAAACTGCCGCTTGGCCTCCAGCGGTTCGGTCCCGATGTCCTTGCCGTTCACCCGGATGGTTCCCTGGTCCGGCCGGACAATGCCGGTGATCATCTTGATCGTCGTTGTCTTGCCCGCCCCGTTTGGCCCGAGAAAACCGAAGATTTCCCCGCGGGGAACGGTCAGGGTGAGGCGGTCAACCGCCTTGACGGTACCGTTGTAGCTTTTGGTTACGTCCACGAGTTCGATCATGGTCGTCCTCCTTTTGCCCGGGAAGTGCGTCGTACTATCACGTATTACGAAACAGCCGGAAATCGGTTGCGGCCTCCCCTGCCGCCAACGGTTCACCTGAGCCTGACAAAAGAGCCGGCTCGCATGCCGGCTCACGTGTTAGTTTTGCGGTATAAAACTGCCGTCGCGGAGCATGGTCAGCTCGCCCATGAAGAACGCCACGTCTTCCGAATCGGGCAGCTCGCCGTTCGCCTCCAGCGTCTCCAGACGGCGCAGCAGAATGTTGGCGAAGTCGCTGATTTGCAGCGGATGCGCCTCCATGTCCGCATCGTCCAGCACCGAAAAACCGGTCATGGCTTCCAGGTGGATCATGATGCGGAATCCGCCCAGTTCACCCAGGTATTCCCGCTTGTTCAGCGGCGACTTTTCCAGCTTTTGCAGCATGCTGACAATGTCATCGGCATACATGCTGCGAAACGCGACCATGTAAATGTCGCGAAGTTGCGATTCTTCCGTCTTGATCAGCAATACGTCGATGCCGTCCATCTTTTTTGCCTTTTTTCCAAAACCGAACATGCCTATTCCACCTCAACTGTTTTTCAACCTCATTCCATGATAGCCATAATCGCGTCCGGGAAACAACCCCTATCTCTCAACCTGCTCACTTCGTTCCTGCCGCACCCGTTTTTGGGGCGCTGTTTTTCGTGCGGAACACGGCGGCGGAAACGAGGCGGGGGTGCCGGGGCCCGCAGCGGCGATCCGGACAAGCGGCAAAAATAAGTGCGGAACCCCCTTGACATTTACACTGGCCGGCGCGAATAATTATGAATTAACAAACGTGAATGAACAAACGTGCATAGCCAATGGCGATGACGGGGATCAGTAAAACCGCCCTTCAGGTACAGAGAGCGAAATTCAGCGGCTGAGAGATTTCGCCCGTGAACCGGTTTGAACCCACCCCCGAGCGGCCAGGGATGACCTGGACAGGTTTCTTTCACCTGTTATCAAAGAAAGAGAGCCGGACGGTTTGGCGGCTGAACACGGGAGCGGAACGCCTCGTTCTCCCCCTGGTTTGGGACGCCTGAATACCGTCAAATAAGGTGGTACCGCGGAAGAGAGATACCCTTTCGTCCTTATGTGTGGGATGAAAGGGTTTTTTGCTTGTTCTTGCTGGAAAGAGGAGGGTTACACGATGAAGAAGGGAAAAATGCGGCTGGTCGTAAAGGTGGGCAGCAGTTCGCTGGCGGCGCCGGGCGGCGGGTGCGACCCGGCGAAGATGTCCCTGCTCGTATCCGCTGTCAGCCGTCTGCGGGACGCCGGCCATCAGGTCGTGCTCGTCTCCTCGGGAGCGGTGGCGAGCGGCTTTCGGAGGCTGGGGTACCAGCAGCGTCCCCGGACGCTTGCGGCCAAACAGGCGGCGGCGGCCATCGGGCAAAGCCTCCTGATGCAAACCTACACCGAGCTGTTCGCCGCGTACGGCTGCACCGTGGCGCAAATCCTTCTGACCCGGGGCGACTTTTCCGACCGTGAACGCTATCACCACGCCTTTCAGACCCTGTCTCTCCTGCTGGAGAAAAACGTCCTGCCGATCATCAACGAAAACGACACCGTCTCCGTGGCGGAGCTGACCTTTGGCGACAACGACATGCTGGGCGCGCTGGTCGCCGGTCTGGTACACGCCGACCTGTACCTGATCCTGACGGACACCAACGGACTGTACGACAAGGACCCGCGGACCCACGCGGACGCGGTCCGCATCCCCTATCTGCCCGCCGTCACGGACGAGGTGGAGGCGCTGGCCGGCGGGGCCTCCCGATTGGGCACGGGCGGGATGCGCTCCAAGCTGATTGCCGCCAAAACGGCCCAGCAGTTGGGCGTTCCCAGCTTTATCGGCCACCTGGCGCAGCCGTCCGACCTGCTCGACGTGCTGGACGGCAGCGGCAGCGGCACCTACGTCGGCTTCCGGCCTGAATCGCCCGCGGGCCACGCGCTGCCGACCCGCAAGCAGTGGATCGCGCTTCACTCCCCCGTCCGCGGGCGGATCAGCGTGGACCGCGGCGCCGCCGAAGCCGTGCTGCGGCACCGGCGCAGCCTGCTCCTGGCCGGCGTGCGTGACGTGGATGGCGCGTTTGCCCCCGGCGAGGTGATCGAGGTGTACTGCGACGGCCAATTGATCGGCCGCGGCGTCAGCCGCTGCAGCGCCGCCGACCTGCGGGCGAAGCTCTCCCCCGCCGGTCCGGCCCGGCCGAAAGGCATCGTCATCCACCGCGACCAATGGACGGAAGCGGCTTGTTTTGCGGCAATCGGCGGCAGCGACAGAACGTGAAGCAGGGGATGATTCCCTCGCGATAAAGGAGATGAGGAATGTGGAGAAGAGCCAAACTACGGAGAAAAGACAGAACATGGAGAAGAGCCTGAAAGATCGCGTGTACGAACAGATCCGCCTGGCCAAACAGGCGGCGCGGAGCCTGGCCTTGCTGTCCCGCCCGGAAAAGGACCGCGCCCTGCATGCGGTCGGCGAACGTCTGCTGGCTGACGAAGCGGCCATCCTCGCCGCCAACGGGCGGGATGTGGCCCGCGCGGAGGCGGACGGTCAACCGGCCGCCTATCTGGACCGGCTGCGCCTGACGCCGGAACGGCTGCGCGATCTGGTCGAGGGGCTGCGCCAACTGGTCGAACTGAACGATCCGGTGGGCGAAGTGACAGCCCGCTGGACCCGGCCAAACGGTCTGGTGATCGAGCAGGTGCGGGTTCCGCTGGGCGTGATCGGCATGGTCTACGAGGCCCGGCCGAACGTCACCGTGGATGCGGCTGCGATTGCGCTCAAGACCGGCAATGCGATCGTCCTGCGCGGCAGCCGCAGCGCACGGGAAAGCAACCTCGCCCTGACCCACAGCATCCGCGCCGCTCTGGCGGACGCCGGGCTGCCGGCGGAGGCGGTGCAGTACCTGCCCTATGCCGAACACGAATCCGTCGATCTGCTGTGCACGGCCAACGGCTTGATCGACGTCGTCATCCCGCGCGGCGGCGCCTCGCTGATCAGCCGCGTGCTGCGCACCTCCACCGTCCCGGTGCTGGAGACGGGCGTGGGCAACTGTCACATCTACATCGATCAATCGGCCGAGTACGCCATGGCCGAAGCCATCACCCTCAACGCCAAAACGAGCCGTCCCGCCGTCTGCAACGCGGCCGAAACCCTGCTCCTGCACCGCGGCTGGCCTGAACGGCACCGGCGCGACCTGTTGGCCCGTCTGCTGGCCGCCGGCATCGAACTGCGCGCCTGCGAGGAGACGCGGCGGCTCCATCCGGAGCTGGCCGACCGGCTCGTTCCCGCCACGCCGGAGGACTGGGACGCGGAATACCTCGGCTTGATCCTGGCCGTGCGAACGGTAGACAGCCTGGATGACGCGCTGGACCATATCGCCCGCCACGGCACCGGCCACTCCGAAGCGATCGTGACGCAGGACGCCGCGCGAGCGGAACGGTTCCTCGCCGCCGTCGATGCAGCCGCCGTCTACCACAACGCGTCCACCCGCTTTACGGACGGCGGGGAATTCGGCTTCGGCGCGGAGATCGGCATCAGCACGCAGAAGCTGCACGCCCGCGGTCCGATGGGCCTGCCCGCGCTCACGTCCAGCAAGTACGTCGTACGCGGAACCGGACAGATACGCTAACGGAAGGAGGATGCAGCATGAGTGACCATTCGACGCTCTCTTTCGACACGCGGATCGGCTTTCTTGGAGCCGGTTCGATCGTCGAGGCCATGCTGGCCGGCATTTTGAAAAACGAACTCATTGCGCCGGAGCGGATTTTTGTCGCCAACCGCAGCGACCGGGCGCGGCTCAGGCGGCTGGCGGAAACGTTCGGGGTGAACGCCTGCGAGGACAAAGCCGCTCTGGTGGAGCAATCCGACATTCTCATCCTGGCGATGAAGCCCAAGGACGCCCCGGATGCGTGCCGCAGCCTGCGCGGACTGGTCCGTCCGGAACAACTTGTGATTTCCGTCGTCGCCGGCGTTTCCACGGCCTGCATCAGCGACTGGCTGGGCACGAATGGCCCGATCGTCAGAACCATGCCGAACACGTCGTCCGCCGTCGGGCTGTCCGTCACGGGCCTCTCCGCCAACCGCTTCGTGACCGAGGAGCAGCTTCGCGCGGCCACTGCTCTTTTCGAAGCGATCGGTTCCGTCCACATCGTGCCCGAGGACGAGCTGGACATCATCACCGGCCTCTCCGGCAGCGGCCCGGCCTACATTTACTACCTGGCGGAAGCGATGGAAGGCGCGGGCGCGGAAGCCGGGCTGTCCCGCGAGATGGCCCGGCAGCTCACCGTCCAGACCCTGCTGGGGGCGGCGCAGATGCTGCTTCATTCCAGCGATGAGCCCGCCCTCCTGCGGAAAAAAGTAACCAGTCCGGGCGGAACCACCCAGGCCGGTCTGGAAGTGTTGGATTCGTACCGGTTTCAACAGGCCGTCGCCTCCGCGGTGCTGCGCGCCGCCGAACGGGCTCGCGAGCTTGGCGCGCAGTACCGGTGATCCGTTTTGCCTCTCCGCCCGATCGTGTATACTAAAGAAAAACGACGGACAAGGAGGAGCCGATGGAGATTTACGCCCTCTACGGAACGAGCGGGACGGGAAAAAGCACGAGCGCGCTGCAGTTGGCTCACCAGATGGACATTGACGCCATCATCGACGACGGCATCCTGATTTACCAGGGCCGCAAGGTGGCCGGCACCTCCGCCAAGTACGAAAAAACGAAAATCCAGGCGGTCAAGCGGGCGATTTTCCACTACCGCGACCACGCGGAGGAAGTGCGCCGCGCCCTCGCCGCCATCCGCCCCCGGCGCCTGTTGGTGATCGGCACCTCGAAGCGGATGATCGAGCGGATTCGGGAAGCGCTGGACCTGCCCGCCCCCGTCCGCCACATTCCGATCGAATCGATCAAACCGGCGCATGAAATCGAAGCGGCCCGGTACATTCGGGAGACCCAGGGAAAGCACGTGATTCCGATCCCCCGCGTCGAAGTGGAAAAAGACTTTTGGCAGCGGATGATCGCCTCCGCCCAACAGATCTTTTCCGCCAAAAAGGAAGTCATCGGGGAAACGACCGTGGTTCACCCGCCGTTTACCGGCGGCCGCATCCTGATTCACCCGCAGGTGCTGCGCAAGATCGTCCAGGTGACGTGCAGCCGCTTTCCGTTCGTCAGCCAGGTGAAGAACATGACGTACACCTTTGAAGACGTGCCCCGCCTGCAGGTCTCCCTGGATGTCCGGCTCCCGTTTGGCGCGTCCATTCCCCCGCTGGCCCGGGAGATTCAAGAGGCGCTTCAACGGGAAACGAGCCACTGTCTCAATTTTGCCCCGGCCAGCATTGACATACGGATTATGACCTTGCAGTTGGTGTGAATCATTCCCAACCAGATACGCAACTGGTTCTCCGGTTTGCCGTGCCGTCATCCGACACGAGGCAAACCGGCTTTCGTTTTGCCTGCAAATACAAGTCATGACCCGCCTTCCCGCTGCCCATGCTAAGAGGTGTATCCCATTCCACCGTGAAAGGAGATCGCCTCATGCCAACGACGATGTTCTCTCCTCAGCAAACGCAGGCGCCGATTCCCCAACCGCCCCGGGTGATTTCGACCAAAGACGCCAGCTATCTGAAGGACGCCCTTTCCTGGGAGCTGCTGGCGTTTAAAAAGCTGCACTTCTTCGCCCAGCAGGCGACGGACCCGCAGGTGAAACAGGCGCTGGAAAAAGCCGGCCAGATGCATCAGCGCCACTACCAGAAGCTGCTTACCCACCTGCAGGTAAACAACGCACAGGCGATGGCCGCCATTCCCCAGACTCAGGCACAGCAGCAGCAACAGCAAACGCAGATGCAGTAACAAGGGAGGGAAACCAGATGCCGAACCAAAACCAGATTGCCAATCCGCAGACGGGTGTCCCGCAGGTAAAAGGACCGCAGATGAATGACCGGGACTTTTTGAACGACGGCCTGGCGACATGCAAGTACCTGACGGACAGCCTGAACGTGGCCGTACGGGAAGCCAGCCACCAGCAGCTTTACGCCGACATGCTGCAAATCCTGACGGAGACGCACCAGAGCGCCCGCGACATGTTCAACCTGATGTTCCAAAAGGGATGGTACAAGCTGGAGGCGGAAGACCAGCAAAAGCTGCAGCAGGCGTATCAGCAGTACAGCGGGTATTCCACCCAGTTTCCGTACCACTGATGGAGGACCGCCGCAGGCAGGGAAAAAGGGACATCCGACAGGGGATGTCCCTTTTGTCTACACCGTAAAGGCGTCGGTCTTTCCGCGCAGTTCCCTGATCTGTCCGGCCACGTCCCGTACTTCCTCGGCGACGGCGTGGATGTACTCCCTGACATCGTGAATCGTCGCGGTCACTTCCTCCGCCGAGGCGGCCGTCTGCTCCGAGATGGCGGTCACCGACAGGACGTCCTGCTGAATCGTCTGCTGGAAGCGGGCCATGTCCGCCATCGTCTCCACGATTTGCTCCAGCGACCGGTTCAGTTCGCCGGTGATCACGGACAGACGGGAAACCCCTTTCGACACCTCGTCGATTTTGTGTGCCTCCTCTTCGTACTGCCGTTTCGTCACGCCCACTTCATGTTTGGTCTGTTCCACTTCCTGCTGCACGTCGCGAATGCTGGCCTGAATCTCTTTGGTCGCTTCCGCCGTCTGCTCAGCCAGCTTGCGCACCTCCGCGGCCACCACCGCAAAGCCTTTGCCCGCCTCCCCGGCGCGGGAACTTTCGATCGCGGCGTTCAAGGCCAGCAGGTTGGTCTGGGCGGCAATCGACTGAATCGCCGACACCACCTGATCGATGGCGACGGATTTTTCCACCAGCCGTTCCATGCTCGCTTCCACCCGCTTGAAGTGCTGCGCCGTTTCCGCGCTGTGGGTCACAAAAGACTGCAGCGATTCCCGGCTTTCCCGCTCCGTTTGCGACACGTCCTGTCCCAGCCGGTTCATTCCCTCCACCAGCCGGTTGACGTGGTCGATCTTGCCGGTCAGGTCGCCGTTCAGCCTGGAAATGGCTTCGACCGAAGCGGCCGTCTGCTCGTTTCCCTGGGCGATTTCCGTGCTGGCCGTGACAATCGCGTCCGCCTGCTCCCGCATCTCGCCGACACGGCGGGCCATCCCTTCCGCCATGCGGTCGATCCGGTGCGCCGCCGTCTTCATGTCGGTGATCAGCCCGCGCAGATAGTCCACCATTTGCGAAAACGAATCCATGATCTGGCCGATTTCGTCGCGGCGCTTGTAGCTGAACGAACATTCCGTCAACACACCCGCCGATACTTCCAGCGCCTTGTCGCTGATCATGCGCAGCGGCTGCAGCCGCCTGCGGATCAGCCAGGCGAGAACGACGGCTGCCGCGAGGGCAATCAGCAGATTGAGCGTAAGCGCCACGGGCAGGCTCTCCCACTGGACGCGTGTGGTGACCGAACCGACCGTGGACGCGTCAATGTCCACCCCGAGAATGCCGATCACCGTGCCGTCCGGCTTGGCAACGGGGGCAAATGCGGACAGGTAGTCTCCGTATCGGGGGTCGTGCACGATCGGCGTGCTGCTCGTCTCCCCGCGCAGGACGGGAGCCACATCCCGAAACGCCGTGGCACTCGCCGGATCGCCGATATCCGAGGCGTTTTCTGCATCCCGGGGCTGACCGTCGATCATCACCCGCAGCTGCTCTCCATCCGCCTGGAGAATGTAGACGTACAGCGCCCCCGTCTTTTCCCGAAAGTCGTTGAGCTGCTGGCGCAGGTTCCAGTAGTCTTCCCCCTTTTGCGGCTGCTGCAAAAAGCGCTCGTACGCCTGCACATCCACCTGTCTGGCTATCGTGGCGGCCCATTCCGTGCCGAACGTGCCGACCGTCCTCTCCACCGTGTTGGCGTTGTTGACATACAGGCTGACCGCGTTGACGGCCGTCAGCGCCGCCATCCCCAGCACGATCAGCAGCAGGACATGAGTGACAATGCTTTTGGTTTTCATCACGTTCCCTCCTGTGGCCGAGTCGTGGTTGTTACCCTATACATACCCGTTGGCGCACAGGCGTAAACGTCGGCCGGCCTCCCCGGATCGGCACTGGCGCAGCCCCCGCTCCACCGTCGGTCACGCCATCTCTCTGATCAATCGGGACAGGCGGTGAAGCGCCCGCTCCATCTGCTGCTCATCGGCGTACGCGTAAGAGAGGCGCAGATGGCAGTGGTCCGTGCCGTCGTAAATGTAGCCGGGATTGAGCAGAATCCCCTCAGCCAGCGCCCGCGAAAAGAGCGTCCGCATCGACACCGACCGGCGCAGCCGCAGCCAGATGTAAAAGCCGCCCTGCGGCTCCCGCCACTCCGCCAGATCGGCAAACCAGCGCCTGAGCGACTCGCACGCGCACGCCCTGCGCGCTCTGAGCGCTTCCCTCACCGCTTGCAGATGGCGTTGGTACAGGCCGCTGCTCAGCCATTCCGCCGCCACCTGCTGGGAAAGGGCGCTGGCCCCGTAATCGGTCTGCATTTTCACGTCGGCCAGCCGCTCGACAACCGGTTCCGGCCCGACGATCCAGCCGATCCGCAGACCGGGGCTGAGCGATTTGGACAGGCTGCCCACGTACAGGACCAGCCCGTTGGGGTCGAGCGCCTTCAAGGGAGGCGGCCCCGGCTCGTCCAGCCACAGCTCGCCGTAGACGTCATCCTCCAGGACGGGCAGCCGCTCCCGTTCGCAGACGGCCATCACCTGCTGCCGCCGTTTCTCCGACATCAGGGTGCCGGTCGGATTGTGAAAGGACGGAATGGTGTAGAGCAGAGCCGCCTGGTGGGCCTGTTTCAGCCGCGCCAGCGCATCCGGACGGATCCCTTCGCCGTCCAGCGGGACGCCGGTCAGCCGCATGCGCGACGACTGAAAAACCGGCAGCGAGTACAGGTATGAAGGGCGCTCCAGCAAAATGGCCGAGCCTTGGCGCAAAATGCCCAGCGAGATGAGCTGCAGCGCCTGCAGCGCGCCGGACACGACGAGGATGGACGCCGGCGGCGCGTCGATGCCGCGCGTCCGCAGATGGGCGCTGATCGCCTGCCGCAGCGACTTTAGCCCCTTGGGTTCCGAATAGCCGAGCTGGGCAACCTGTCCGCCCAATCGTCCCATGATCTCCGCCATGCCGGCGGACGGCAGCAGTTCGGGCGACAGCTCCCCCGTGCCCAGCCGAATGATCTGCGGATCGTGTTCATGGCGGTTGATGGCCTGGATGGTCGGCTGATTGGGCGGATGGTCGCCCGCCTGGACGTAGCTCAGCCAATCGGGAGGCGGGGCGGAAGCCAGCAGCGACCAGGTGTTGTTGCTGACCACGGTGCCGCTGCCCACGACGGCTTCGATCAGCCCTTCGGCCTTCAGTTCGTCCAGCGCCGTCACCACCGTGCTCCGGTTGACGCCAAACGCCTCGGCCAAGGCCCGCTGCGTCGGCAGCCTGCTTTTGACCGGCCAGTCGCCGGTGGCGATTTTTTCCCGGATGTAGGCGACAATCTGGACGTAGACGGGCACATCCGACGCCTTGTCCGGCTTCCAGTCAATGGTCGGCACCATCGATTCCTCCTCCAGCTTCATGCTCCCCTTATTGTAGCCAATTGGTCGGGTCACTGCCAAACCAATTGGCTGGAGACAGACGGCCCGATTTGTCTTACTGTGGAAGCCATGGGATACACCGCAAAAGGAGGAGCTTTACGCATGTGGGAAGCCGCCCTGCACGGATTTGTGCTCGCATTCGGATTAATCCTGCCGCTCGGCGTGCAAAACGTCTTCGTCTTCAATCAGGGAGCCGCCCAGCCTACGCTGTGGCGCGCGCTGCCGGTCGTCCTGACTGCGGCCGTCTGCGACACGCTCCTGATCCTGTTGGCCGTCCTGGGCGTGTCGCTGGCGGTGCTCACCTTTGCCTGGCTGAAAACCATCCTCTACGCCGGCGGAGTTTTCTTTCTGGTCTACATGGGCATCCTCACCTGGCGCAGCCGCCCTTCCGCCGAGGCGCAGGAGGCGGAACGGTTCCCGCCGAAACGCCAGGTGATGTTCGCCGCGTCGGTATCGCTGTTGAACCCGCACGCGATCCTGGACACCATCGGCGTCATCGGCACCAGCTCGCTGGGGTACGCCGGGGCGGCGAAGTGGGGGTTCGCCGCCGCCTGCATCCTCGTCTCCTGGCTGTGGTTTTTCGGGCTGGCGCTGGCCGGACGGACGGCGGGCAGGCTGGACCGCTCCGGACGGCTGCTGCGCGCCCTCAACCTCGCCTCCGCCTTTCTCATCTGGGGCGTCGCCGCGTACATGGCGGTTTCGCTGGTGCGGGAGCTTGCCGCGTAGGAATCGCTAGAGAAGAAAGATAGGGGAGCAAGTCGCTCCCCTCTTACAATAAGATTCTATTTTTTGTTAATATCCTGGATCATAATCATAAATCTGGATATTTCTCGGATACAATAAATTAGTGCTGGACCTCTCTACTTTTTTTATGGGCTGATCATTCAATAATAAAACAAAAAATAGTGCTAATACGGTCAATCTCTTCAATTTCATCACTCTTACTCACCTCTCCTTTGTTTATTATTAATAATTCTACTATAAATCCCCCCTAACTTTTCCACATATTGTATATCAATCGGTTTTCTCAACTTAGAGAACTGTGACAGAATGTCAGTCATACATTCGGTTATTTCTTGGTAGGCGCTCACTTCTCCGTAGGCGCACAAACCGTTAATATAGCTGTCAATCCCTTCATCGAGGGAGCCTGTCTGTATTTGAAACGCCCCCTTGTAGCGATAGTACTTTCCAATCGACAGATGTTTATAGGGTGTCTGTGGATTTTCCGGCAGGATTTCCTTTTCCTTTCTCAACAACTCAGCAATTTCATGATGATTGTTCGTCTTCAGATAAATATCCAGCAGTTCATTCACAACATGAATGCGCGAATGCGGGCTAATCTCGCGTAAACACTCTTTCAACATGGGAACAGCCACATCATATTCTTTTTTCCGTGCTTTTACGATCGCACGGGTAAGCTTGGCCGCTTCTGCAACAAATTCATAATCAAACGTTTCAAACACACGTAAGTGTAATTCAACAGCGTCATACTCCCCCAAACGAGAATATGAGTTGATCATGGCCAAATACGCTCTGGCTGTCAGTTCAGTGTCAGCCGTTTTCAACGCAAGGCCCGCTTCACAACATTCAATACACCGTTTGTATTTTTGAATGGTGTAGGCTTGTAGCGCCATCCTAAAATAATAAATCGTCTGTTCGTCTCGGGTTAAAAAATCAATATAATGCATAATTTCTTCGCCAACTCTGAACGAATTTTCCAACCGCTTAAAATCATACCTTTCAATCAGATATTTTTTGAGCAGCCCTTTGGCAATATACAGTGGGATTCCGTGTTCTCTCGCGTATTTGACAATGGTGTTGAAAAGCGGCAGGCTGAGCTCGGTATTGGTGGTGGTGTCAGCGAGGTGATACAGCCGTTGCAATGCTGTGTAGGTGTCTACCTGGGGAGATTGCAGGAACTTGACGGCCACTTTTTCCAACAGCGAAATGTTGTCGCCTCGTTGAATGACATCCTGCAGGATTTCATATAACGTCTCTGGCCGTTGTTCGTCTTCCACATAACATTCAATGATTTCCTCATAGGGCTGAGGCAAGACAGCCGCTAACGCCTTAACTGTTTTATATTCCGGCCGCTTCGTTTCCCCGCTTTCAATTTTATAAAGTGCCCCTTTGGTCACACCAGTTTGTGCTTCCACTTCCGAAAAAGAAACCCCGCTTTGTTTACGGTAAAGAGATAATAGATCTCCGAGGGTTTTCCTTCGTGGTCGGTTTCTTTCCAACTATAACACTCCATTTCCAAACATTACTATTTTAAAGATATTATAAACAGAAAATAAAAACAGATCAATAAAAATCATTTTTTTGGCTCTGTATGATGTATAAAAATGTCGAACGTTTTCTAAAAAGTGATGTTGGCTGCATTTGGTAAATAGTGGGTACAGTAAGGGAAGGAAATGGAATCGCACTATCAATACTTGGAGGCATTCAGAAATGGAGGGCTGGCGAGCAATAAACCATGAAGACCTTTCGCAAATCATTGAGAACCTCCAAAAACAACTAAAAGAGCTTGTCAAACAAAAAGGATCATTGACGGATTGTGCTGTATTGAATGTTAGCCAGGAACTGGACAGGTACATCGTGGAAAGCCAGCGCAGGATACTGGAAAGCAGGAAAGAAAGCATTCCTTTCAGCTCAACATTCCACCAAAATCCCGGCAAGGTTGGGACATCTGATACGATGAAAAGGAGTTGATGATTCATGAAGAAACCTTTCGGATTTTTAGCAAGTGCAGTAATTGTCGCTGCAATTGGAATGACATCGGTTGCCGCAGAACAGTTGAACACTTCTTCCCCCGATCCGGGACAGGGGAAATCGGCTGTGTATGCCGCCGAGGTTCAAAGACTGGCAGAAAGCCGCACGTTTGTTGACAACGGATTGGAAGTCCAGGTATTGGATGAAGCGGTGAACGTGGATGAAAACACAGCGCTTGAAGCTGCAAAACATTTCATTGGTTCCTCACGAGGGGATACCGCCAAGAAAGTGACGATGACCTTGGCAAGATTCACGGATACGCAAGTTGAACAGGGAATCTTGTCCGATTCCAACCTGTCCGTACAAGACGTTCCCGTATGGATTGTTACCTTCCACGGCGTGGATATGCCGAGAAACGGGAAGGCTGGCAGCGGGAAACAATATGTGAACGCTGATGTTCATGTGATAATCGATGCCAATACCGGCGAAGAAATCGAAATGATCGCCGGCAAGCACGGAAAATAAAAGGGTAATCACGGAAAATAAAAGCAAAAGCTCTGATCGCCGACATCTTCCGGGATCAGGGCTTTTTTCATATCGGATCGGCCACCCCTCCCGCGCTTTCGTTGTTTATCCCCGACCAGGCCAGGACAGGATAATAGTAACAGCACAGATCATGCACACGCGAAGGAGCTGAAGTGTAATGACTCGTCACCGTTTCAGGCAGCTTCGCTATCCGTTCATCGCGCTGGCGCTGATATCGGGTCTGTTGGCCTTGCATGACCACTACCGTTTGAACGCCTCCCCGGTCGCGGCCCAACGCGTTCAAACCGTCACCATTGCCAGCGCCGGCTTTTTGCCCAACCGGCTCGTCTTTCACCAAGGAGAGACGGTCTCCCTGACGATCGTCAACGCGGACACCCGTCCCCACAACCTGGTGATTCGCGAGCTGAACGTCTCTTCCGCCGATCTGAAACCGAGTCAGTCGGCGACGCTCCAGTTTGCGGCCAGCAAAAAAGGGCGCTATCCGTTTGTCTCGGATACGCCCGGTTATCCGGAAACAGGGTATCAGGGGCTGCTGATTATCGACTAGGCTGTCCTGACGCGAGCTGTTCCTGCTGCTTCTCTTCCGGAGCGGAGTGTTTCCACGGCCCGAAGCGGATGATCAGCAGCGGAATCAGTCCAGCCGCGGTGGCCAGGCCGAAAAACAGGTACGTGTCCAGGATGGAAAACGCGTCCTTGATCCAGCCGCCCACCAGGTTGCAGGTCATCGAGCCCAGCCCGTTGCCGACGGAAGCGTAGAGGGCCAGCGCGGTCACCTGCAGGGAAGCGGGTGTATTTTCCCGCACGAACTGCGCCGCCGTGGCCAGGTAACACCCGACGGAGAGGCCCTGGATGAAAAAGAGGGCGATCACCGCGGTCGTGCCGGGAGCCGTGCTGTACCAGAGCCAGCGCAGGGCGGAGACCGTGCCCGCCAGCAGAATGGTCAGCTCCAGCCCCCAGCGGCGCACAAAGAAACCGGCGATTTTCATAAACGGCGCCTCGCTGCCGGCGAAGAGCAGAAAGGCCAGACCCACGCCGGCCACCGTTCCCCCGATGTGCTGGTAGTACAGGGAAAACCAGATGTTATGGGCGTTGATCGCCCCAAAGATAAAGAAGGACGCCGCGAGAAACAGGACAAACCGGGGCAGGCGGATCAGTTCGGTCAGTCCCTTGAAGACGCTCACGGTAAACGGCGCCGCTTCCGCGTGTTCCGGAATCCGGCGCAGACACAGGCCGGCGATCAGGTAAGCGCCGCAGTACGAGTAAAAAATGGCGGCAGGCCCCCACTGTTCCACCGCCAGCCCGGTCAGAAACGCGGCGAGGGCAAAACCGACCGCGCCCCACATGCGAATGTCGCCGAACTGGATGTTGTGCCGTTTGGCGTACCCCAGCGCCAGACTGTCCGACACGGGCACGACCGCGCTTTGAAACACGGACATGGCGATGTAGAGCAAAAACACCCAGGCAAACGTGGAAACGGCGGGAAACAGCAGCCCGACCGCCCCCGCCGCGGCCAGGGTCAGCATCAGGACCTGCTTGCGGATGTGAAAGCGGTCGCAGATCATGCCCCACAGCGGCTGCGTCACAATGGAGATCACCGGCGTCACGGCGCTGATCACGCCGATCTGCGTTCCGGTCAGGCGGATCGATTCGTAGTACTGGGTAATCAGCGGAAAAAACGAGCCGAACCCGTAGTAGGCAAACAGGTAGAATGCGTTCAGGCTGACGCGCTGTGCCGCGCGTTCTTCGCTCGCTTGGCTGGACAGTGCTTCGGACATACGCTCTCCTTTGGGTCAGGCTGAAGAGACGAGCAGGCACCGCTCGTCTCCTCGGCCGAATGCGCTGGCTTTCAGATGTCGGGAACGCGGGAGTTCCCGGTGGTGACGGTGTCCCGCCTTGGTCGGCAGCGGACCCCTTACTGCTTCACTGCCGGCAGGATTTTCTCCATGTTGACCGTCCGCTTTTTCTCCCACGTCTCCGGCTTTGTCTCATCGTACTGCTCCAGGAACTGGATGACCTCTTTGGTCAGCGGCGTCGGCGTGGACGCGCCGGACGTGACCGCCACCTTTTTCTTTCCTTTCAGCCATTCCAGTTTCAGTTCGGACAAATCGGCGATGCGGTAGGCCGGCACGCCGGCGATCTCCTCCGCCACCTGCGCCAACCGGTTGGAGTTGTTGCTGCGCGGGTCGCCGACGACAATGCAGAGATCGGCCTCTCCGGCCTGCTCCGCGACCGCCTCCTGGCGCACCTGGGTGGCCAGGCAGATTTCGTTGTGCACCTCCACCTGCGGAAAGCGTTTGACGATCGCGTCCATCAGGTGTTTGACGTCCCACTGGCTCATCGTCGTCTGGTTGGTAACGATCAGCTTGTCGGCGGGCAGATTCAGCGCCTCGATCTCGTCCACGGTCTGCACCAGATGCACCTTGTCGGGGGCGATGCCGACCGCTCCCTCCGGCTCCGGATGCCCTTTTTTGCCGATGTAGATGACGTGATACCCGTCCGCCACTTTTTCGCGGATCAGGTCATGGGTCTTGGTGACGTCCGGGCAGGTGGCATCCACCACGGTCAATCCCTTTTCGCGCGCTTTTTTCCGCACTTCGGGGGAAACGCCGTGCGCGGTGAAAATCACCGTTCCCTTGTCGATCTTGTCGAGCAGCGCCAGCCGGTCTTCGCCGTCCAGCGTCTTCACGCCCAGTTTTTCAAACGCCTCGACGACGTGGGCGTTGTGTACAATCATCCCCAAAATGTGAATGGGGCGGGGCAGGTCAAAATTTTGCGCCGTTTTCAGCGCCAGCACCATGGCGTCCACGACGCCGTAACAGTAACCGCGGGGGGAAATCTTGATCACTTCCATGTATACCCCTCCTCTCGAGATCAGCAAATCGTTACTATTATACCTTATTTGCCTGCTTCCCGCTTCCGTTCGTAAACCTTCAGATTATTGTAGACAACTTTGAGCAGCGGCGCGGCAACACCCAGCTCCTCCGCCCGCTTCAGCAGGTAGCCCTGCAGGTGATCCGCTTCCACCGGCAGCCCTTTTTCCATGTCGCGCAGCATCGACGACTTCATCCCGTAGCCCAGGTTCAGAAACGTCTTCATCTGCTTCTCGACAATATCTTCGTCGATCGGGGCATGTAGAGCGCGCATCACGGAGGCCACCTCTTCGGCCAGTTGGCGCGTCAGCTCCACCCCGTAGGCAGCGTCACGGATCGGCCCCACCGCCGCGTTCATCAGCGTGGTCATGCCCGACAGGGTGGTGATGAACAGGTACTTGTGCCACATGTCGCGCTGGATGTTGGCGCTCGCCCTGAACGAGGCCGCCGTCCCGGCAAAGGCCCGTTCCATCGCGTCCACCCGCTCGCTTCGCCCGCCGTCCCACTCGCCGAACACCGCTTCGTGCGTCGGGCTGGTCTGCACCACATCGCCATCCTCGTTCAGCGTCGTCTCGATAAAACAGAGACCGCCCAAGACCCGCTCACGTCCAAAACGCTCCCATAACAGCTCCATGTGGGCGATCCCGTTCAACAGCGGCACCACCGCCGTCTGTTCGCCCACGTACGGAGCGATCGCCTCCAGGCTGTCGTGCAGGTGATACGCCTTGTTGGACAGGATCACAACGTCAAACGGCCCTGCCGCTTCGCCTGCGACGATCAACTGCGGCTGTTCGAGATGGATGTCGCCGTGCACGCTCTGCACGCGCAGGCCCCGTTCCAGAAGCTGGCGCCGCCGGCGTTCCCGCACAAGGAAGGTAACATCTCCCCCGTTTTCCGCCAATCGGGCACCAAAATAGCCGCCAACCGCACCTGCCCCCAACACCAACACTTTCATCCGCTTTCCTCCCACTCTTGTTCGAAATAGTCTGTCTCCATTCTACAAAAACAGACCCTTTTGCAACACCCCGCAATATTACGTCAGAAAATCTGACATAAAACGTGATAAAACCTCTTGACAGTCCCAAAATTCAACCACTATAATCGCTAGTATAGAAACGGACGAAAATCGAACGTTAACACGAAAACCTCGATGAATATTCGTAAATGGAGTGATCGCAATGGATATGAAAGCAGTTCTTTCCCTGATCGAATCAGAAAACATCGAATATGTCGACTTCCGCATCGTCGACCTGCCCGGCCGCCAGCATCATGTCACCATCCCCGCCTACGCGGTTGACGAAGGGACCTTCCTCAACGGCGTCGCCTTTGACGGCTCCAGCCTGACCGGGTACAAAGGTATCGAGGAAAGCGACATGGTGGCGATGCCCGACCCGGCCAGCGCGTTTATCGACCCGTTTGTCGAAGCGAAAACGCTGAACATCGTCTGCAACATCTGCAATCCGGACGGCACTCCCTACGAACGCGACCCGCGCGGCATCGCCCTGAAGGCGGAGGCCTACCTGAAGCAGACCGGCCTGGCCACCGACGCCTACTTCGGCCCGGAATCGGAGTTCTTCCTGTTTGACAGCGTCCGCTACGCTTCCGGACCGTCCGGCTCCTTTTTCCACATCGACTCCGAGGAAGCGTTCTGGAACACCGGCAAGGAAGGGCAGAACCTGGGCTACAAGGTACGCAACAAGGGCGGCTACTTCCCCGTGCAGCCGACCGACACGCAGATGGACATCCGCAATGAGATGTGCACACTGATGACCCAAGCCGGCCTGAAAGTGGAGCGCCATCACCACGAGGTGGCCACCGCCGGCCAAGGGGAAATCAACTTCCGCTTTGACACCCTGACGCGCACGGCCGACAACCTGCTGCTGTTCAAGTACATCGTCCGCAACGTGGCGGCCAAGCACGGCAAAACGGCCACCTTCATGCCGAAGCCGATCGTCGGCGACAACGGCAGCGGCATGCACGTGCACCAAAGCCTGTTTGACGGCGAACGACCGCTCTTCTACGAAAAAGGCGGCTACGCCAATCTGAGCCAAATGGCGCTCTACTACATCGGCGGCATCCTGTATCACGCGCCGGCCCTGATCGCGCTGACCAATCCGAGCACCAACTCGTTCAAACGGCTGGTGCCCGGCTACGAAGCGCCGGTCAACCTGGTCTTCTCCAAAGGGAACCGCTCCGCCGCCATCCGCATTCCGGTGGCTGCCGTGACGCCGAAAGCGGCTCGCATCGAGTTCCGCACCCCGGACTCCACGGCGAATCCGTACCTGGCCTTCGCCGCCATGCTGATGGCCGGCCTGGACGGGATCAAGCGCAGGCTGGACCCGCGCGAACTGGGCTACGGGCCGGTTGACCGCAACATCTACGACCTCTCCGATGCGGAGAAACAGGAGATCAAGAGCGCACCCGGCTCGCTGGAAGAAGCGCTGAACGCGCTGGAACGCGACCACGACTTCCTGCTGGAAGGCGGTGTCTTCACCCGCGACGTGATCGAAAGCTGGATCGCCCTCAAGCGCGGCGAAATCCAACAGGTGGAACGCACCGTCAATCCGAAGGAATACGAACTGTACTATGATCTGTAAGCCGGGGCCCGCACGGCGAACCGGTTCCTCTTCGATCCGGAACCGCGAAAAACCGAATCTGCCGCGAGAAACGAAAAGACCGAGGCACAGTCCCTCGGTCTTTTCGCGTCAAAAAAGCGTCATGCGAACGGCCAACGGTTTCAGCCGCTTCGTTACAGCGAACGCAGCCGCTCCGCCAGTTCGCCCGGCGTCCGGGGCAGGCCGCGGCCGAGCCGTTCTTTCACATGGCCGGGGATGGCTTCCCACAGCTCCAGTACGGCGGGCGGTTTCATCCGCAAGTCGGCCAGGATGTCCCGGCAGGCAAAGACCCGCTCCGGCTCCCCGGCCAGCACAAGCCGCCCCGCGTCCATCACAAACACCCAGTCCGCCCAGGCAAACGCGAAATCCAGGTCATGCGTCGCCATCACAATCGTGGTGCCTGCCGCATGGATGCGCTCCAGCTCGCGGACAAAGGCCTCCGTCTGCCACGGGTCCAGGTAGGACGTCGGCTCATCCAGCAAAAGCAGTTCCGGCTCCATCACCATCACGCCGGCCAGTGCCACCCGCCGCTTCTGGCCGAGACTCAGATGGTGCACCGGGGTGTCGGCCCACTCGCTCATCCCGAACGCCTCCAGTGTCCGCCGCACTTTTTCCTTGATCTCGTCTTCCGGCAGATGGAGGTTGCACAGCCCGTACGACAGGTCCTCGGCGACGGTGGCGGCGATCAACTGCTGTTCCGGGTCCTGAAACACAAGGCCCACGTTTCGTTTGAGCGCCTGCAGTTCCGCCCGGCGAGCGCTGATCGGGACGCCTTTCCACAGGACTTGTCCCTTTTGCGGGCGAAAAATGCCGTTCGCATGCAGAAACAGCGTCGACTTGCCGCAGCCGTTGCGGCCGAGCAGCGCGCATCTCCGGCCGGCGGGCACGGCCAGCGTCACGCCGTTCAGCGCCGGCTGGCGGGCGCCCGGGTAGGTGTAATGCACGTCGGCAAACTCAAGCACATGCGTTGTCACGTCTCATCCTCCGATCCACCATTCCCATGCCGCCAGCAGCACGCATCCGGCCAGCGCCTCCCGCTCGTGCCGTTTGGAGCGGACATGTGCCGACAGGCCGACGACGCGAAAGTCCTCCGTGAAGCCTCTCGCCATCATGCCCAGGTACACCTGCCGATACCGGAGCATCGCTCTTCCGAACAACCGGGTAACCAACCTGCCGGTGTCGCGGAGCGCCGCGCGAACTCCCTGATAACCGCCCCTCGCTATTTGCGCGGTCCGCAGCCAGGCTGCCGTTTCCAGAAACACAAACACGAAGCGGTACATGATCATCACGAGATCGGTCAGCACCGCCGGCAGGCCGATGCGGCGCAGCACCTGGAGCAGCTCGGCAAACGGCACGGTAAAGAGCACGAAATAAAAGCACGACAGTGCCGCGAGGGAGCGGCACAAGAGGGTCGCCGCCCGCGCGACGCCGTCCGTTGTCACATAGGCCACCCAGCCTCCCCACTGCCAGGCGGCCAGGACATTCGCGCCGCTGCCCCACCCCGTTACAGGCGCCACTTCCACCAACAGGGCCGGCATTCCCGCCGCCAAAAACGACAGCGCGAGAACGAGGCCGACCAGGTAGACGCGACAGGGGATGCGGGCGTAGCCGACGATCCAGACGCTGATCCAGACAAAGGCGGCGAGCTGCACGGGCGGATGGCTGGCCAGGACGATCAGCATCAGCGCCAGGGCAAACAGCAGCTTGCGCCCGGGTGACAGGCGGCGCAGCCGGTTGGCGTAGGCGAGCGCATCCAACTGCCCGATCATTGTTCCTTGCTGTTGTTCAACCGGCCTCGGTACAGGCCGATTGCGTATCCGATAAATCCGGCGCCCAGCGCGGCCTGCACGGCGAACAGCAGGCTCTCCGTCTCGCCGCCCGGCGGCTCCAGCAGCGGCTGGAACCACGGCTCATAGCCGGGGGCCACTTCTTTGATCGCTTCTTCCGCCGCGCCGTCCGCCCCGCCAAACTCCGAATCTTTCACCAATACCAGCGGCAGCGCGGCCAGCACCGCCACCAGCAGCAAAAGCACCCAGTTGGACCAGCGTTTCATTTACATCCCCTCCCGTTTGAGCAGCGGCAGCTGCATCAGCTCTTTTGCGTTGTACGACTGCAGCCAGTTCCAGACGAGCACCGTCAGCAGCCCCTCGCTTACGGCCAGCGGAACCTGCGTCAGCGCGAAGATGCCGGCAAATTTGGCGAACGAGGCGGCGACACCGCCGGAAGCGGCCGGAAACGCCAGCGCCAACTGCAGCGACGTCACCACGTACGTGCTCAGGTCGGCCAGGGCCGCCGACAGGAAGACAGCCAGCCGCTGGCCGCCGTTGGCCCGAAGCACCAGCCGATACACTCCGTAGGCGACAAACGGCCCGACCACCGCCATGGAAAACGCGTTGGCGCCCAGCGTGGTCAAGCCTCCGTGGGCGAGCAGCAGGGCCTGGAACAGCAGCACCAGGGTGCCCAGCACCGACATGACCAGCGGGCCGAACAGGATGGCTCCCAGGCCCGTCCCGGTCGGGTGGGAACTGCTCCCGGTCACGGACGGAATTTTCAGCGCAGACAGGACAAAGGTAAACGCCCCCGCCACGCCCAACAACAGCTTCAATTCGGGGTTATCCTGGACCAGCCGCTTGATGGAGCTCAGGCCCAGCAGGAAAAAGGGCAGAAACACGGCCCACCAGAACAGCGACCAGCCCACCGGCAAAAAGCCTTCCATGATGTGCATGGCGTATCCGGTCTCGGGTTCATTCAGCAAAACGTACAGGACAAATCCGGTCACAAGCAATCCGCTCATCAGCGAACGCGAACGGCTCATTCAGCATCCTCTCCCTATCTGGTTCGACATCGAACGTCCAAGAAAAAAACTCATCCGGCCGGATGAGCTTTGCGCAATGTCAATAGACGACTACTCCCGAAACGAAACAGTCGTACTGCCTGGGCTCACCTCTCCTTTCCTCGAAGGCTTTTGGGTGCGGCAGCTAGGTAGGTCTCCTGGCTTCCAGATCATCACGCTCTTTTGCCTTCCCCGTCCGGTGACCGGCGAGTGGCCTGTCAAAAGAGAATTCCCTGGTTACAGTGGCGGGACCGCTCGGGATTTTCACCCGATTCCCTGTTACCCCTTATATGCATAAGGGCACCTAGCTCCGTTGTATTCCGTTTTCCATCATTTTCTTGGACGTTTGCGTCCATTATATACGAACCCCCGCGAAAGCAAAAGGGGAGAATCGCTTTTGCCCTGAGGTGCGCTATCGCGCGTCCACGCCCACCGCGTCGCTGATGCGGGCAAACCCGTCCTGCTTCAATAGCTGCACCAGCCGTTTGTTGATCTGGCGGGCGATGCCCGGCCCGCGGTAGATCATCCCCGTGTACACCTGCACCAGGCTGGCGCCGGCGCGAATCTTGCGGTAGGCGTCGTCGCCGGTGAAAATGCCGCCCACTCCGACGATCGGCACCTTGTCCCCCACTTCCTGGTAAATTTCTCTTACCCAGGCGGTGGACCGCTCCTCCAGCGGCTTTCCGCTCAAGCCGCCCGCCTCCTCGGCGTAGGGATGGCTCTCCACCCCATCGCGGGACAGCGTCGTGTTGGTGGCGATGATGCCGGCCGCCCCCTCGGCCACCGCGGTCCTGACCACGTCACTCATCTGCTCGTCCGCCATGTCGGGCGACACCTTCACCAGGATCGGCTTCGCCTTGACGCCGCGCATCTCCAGTTCGGACGCCTTGGCCTTCACTTCGCGGATGATGGCCCGCAGGCTTTCCGACTCCTGCAAATCGCGCAGGTTGGGCGTGTTGGGGGAGCTGACGTTGATCACAAAGTAATGGCCGTACGGATAGAGCAGGTCCAGGCACTTGCTGTAATCGGCCGCCGCTTCCTCATTGGGCGTCAGCTTGTTCTTGCCGATGTTGATGCCGATCGGGATGTCGGCATAGGCGTAGTCCACCAGGTTTTGCGAGGCGGTGTAGGCGCCGTAGTTGTTGAAACCCATGCGGTTGATCACCGCCTGCTGCTCCGGCAGGCGGAACAGCCGCGGCTGCGGATTGCCCGGCTGTCCCTGCGGCGTGATCGTGCCCACTTCCACGAACCCGAAGCCCAGCGAAGCCAGCGCGTGGTAGACTTCGGCGTTTTTGTCAAATCCGGCGGCCAGTCCGACCGGATTGGGAAAGCGGATGCCCCAGAGCTTTGTCTCCAAACGTTCGTCGCGGAACTGGTACACCATCTTCAGGATGCTTTTGCCCGGTGCGGAGTTTTCCACTGACCGGAGCACGTGTATGGTCTTCTCGTGCGCCTCTTCCGCGTCCATCTGAAACAGGAACTTTTTGACCAGTTGATACATCGCTGCACTCCTCACTCGTTCTACTGCCTAGTAGCATACCATATTTGCAAAAGGGTACGCACTACGAGAGAAGTACCCTTTCCCTCCGGTTACGGAAAACCTTCTGCCAATATCTAGGGAAGACACTGGTCCATCCGCAGCAGGCGGCTATTCCGTCACAACTCCTCCTGCCTGCCGGCAGCCGGCGCCTTTAGCAACTATTATCCTCATTCCCTATGCCTGTATTCTCTCAAACCCGATCTCCCGGCAAAAAAAACTGCCCGCCCCGATCGGCAGGGCAGGCAGTTGGTCACGGTTGTGCTGTGTCGGCTGGGATCGTCCCGGCCCGGTCAGTTTTTCACCAGCAGCACGTCGTCGATGGAGACGTACGGCAGGTTGTGCGCTTCGGCGACGGCCTTGTAGGTCACTTTGCCGTCGATCACGTTGACCCCTTTGGCCAGCGCGCGGTTCTCCAGGATCGCTTGGCGGTAGCCCTTGTTGGCCAACTGAACGGCGTAGGGCACGGTCACGTTGGTCAGGGCCAGCGTGGAAGTGCGCGCCACCGCGCCCGGCATGTTGGCGACCGCGTAGTGGATCACGCCGTGTTTTTCGTAGGTCGGGTTGTCGTGGGTGGTGATGCGGTCGATCGTTTCGATGGATCCGCCCTGGTCGATGGCCACGTCGACGATCACGGAGCCCGGCGCCATCGTTTTGACCATCTCTTCCGTCACCAGGCGAGGCGCACGGGCGCCCGGGATGAGCACGGCGCCGACGAGCAGGTCCGCCTTTTTCACCGCGTTGGCGATGTTGAACGAGTTGGACATCAGCGTTTGCACGCGGCCTTGGAACAGGTCTTCCAGTTGGCGCAGGCGATCGGCGTTCACGTCGATGATGGTGACGTTGGCGCCCAGGCCGACCGCCATTTTGGCCGCGTTGGTGCCGACGATGCCGCCGCCGATGATGACCACTTCACCCTTCTGCACACCAGGCACGCCGCCGAGCAGCACGCCCTTGCCGCCGTACGGCTTCTCCAGGAACTGCGCGCCGATTTGCACGGACATGCGGCCGGCCACTTCGGACATCGGCATCAGGAGAGGCAGTGCGCCGTTGTCCAATTGGATGGTTTCGTACGCGATCGCCACCACTTTTTTCTCCATCAGGGCGCGGGTCAGTTCCGGTTCCGGCGCCAGGTGCAGGTAGGTAAACAGGATCAGGCCTTCGCGGAAGTAGCCGTATTCGGACGGAAGCGGTTCTTTTACTTTCATCACCATATCGGCTGCCCAGGCTTCCGCCGCCGTCGCGACGATCTGCGCCCCAACCGCCGTGTAATCGTCATTGGTAAAGCCGCTGCCCAGGCCGGCACCGTTTTCGATGCGAACCGTGTGGCCGTTTTGCACCAGTGCAGCCACGCCGGCAGGCGTAATGGCTACGCGATTTTCGTTGTTCTTGATCTCTTTGGGAATCCCTACAATCATGGTAGTATGTCCTCCTTCGCAACGCCGATTAACGAGTGTACTACCATTGTACAGCGTTTTCAGGACGCGTTTCCTTGGGGATTCCCTTAATCTTTTCGCCTCTCTGTTTGTGTGTTTTCACAAACGAACTAGCGTTCCCGGTCCAACTTGTCCATTTTCAGTTCCAGATACAACGCGGCGCGCTGGTTCATGTCCTCCAGGTCGACCCGCAGAATCTCCTCGATGCGGCGCAGGCGGTACCCGAGGGTGTTGATGTGGATGTGCAGCCGCTGGGCGGTGACGTTCGCCCGGCCGGCAGCGTCCAGGTACGTCTCCAGCGTCTCCATCAGCGCGGTCTGGTTTTCCCGGTCATACGCCTTGAGCCGGGCCAGCCGGTCGTTTTCGTAGCCCTGCTCCTCGTCCCACTCCTTCAGCTTCAGCAGGTAGCGGTAGATGCCCAGTTCGTGGTACCCGTGGATCCCTTCCGTTTCGCGCGGAAACAGCCGCTTTACCCGGACCGCGTGGAGCGCTTCCCGGTAGCTTTTCACGATGTCGGGGTAGGCCTTGTAGACGCAGCCGTAGCCGGCCGTCACCTGGCCTTCGCGGACGTGGGCCACCAGCTTGCCGAGCGAGTCGGCCAGAAACTGCTCCGTTTTGCGCAGCAGCTCGTCTTTTCCCTCCTTGCCCGAACCGAAAAGGCCGATCAGCAGCACGATCTGTCCGCCATCCACCACCCACAGCAGCTTGTCGCGCATCAGCAGCGGGTAGAGGTACTGCTCCAGCCCCGTTCCGGCCGCCTCGATGACGCAGATGAGGTAGGAGGAAGGCAGCCTCATCTGCAGACTTTCCGCTTTTTGCCGAATCAGCGTGTCGCTGGTGTGATTGCCCAGCAACAGCTCCCAGAGAAACTCCTTGCGCCGCCGCTCCTCCGCCTTCCGCTTTCCCTGCCGCTGCACCAGCCGGGTCACCGCGGCCCGCGCCGCCTGTCGCAAAATTTCGTCGTCTTCCTCGGTCAGGGGGCGGTTTACTTCCTGGGCCCAGATGTATCCCAGCACGTCGCTGCCGCGGCGAATCGCGATCGCCACCCGCTTGCCAAGCCCCACCTCGTCTTTTGCCGGAATGTGCACGGGGTCGTCCTTTGTCAACAGCTCCTGAAACACCCCGTCCTTCCACAACCGGGTCAGCACGTGTTCCGGCACCCGCCGGCCCATGATCGTCGACCAGCGGGCCTGGTCGGTGCTTTCCCCGTGGGAGCTGTAGGCGATCAGCCTGTGGTCGGCATCTTCGATCGTGATCGGATTTTGCAGGAGATCCCCGATGATGTCCGCCAGTTCTTCGATATCCGCATGTTGGTACTGCTGAAAGTAATCAGGTTGAACAGACACGGTTCCACCTCTTTGCCGGCCATGTGTACGTGTTTCTATTATACCGGAAAGGCGGAAGGGGGCGGAACAAAAGAAAGCGGGTCACCGCTTTGCCTGCCTGGCAGCGATGACCTGCTTGACGTCATCCGTGAACAGCCTGGCCGATCCCGCCCCGAACCGCCTCCCAGAGCGTTTCGGACAGCGTCGGATGAGGCGCGATCACGTTCTCCGCCGCCTCGGCTGTCATTTCCGTGTGCAGCAGCAGCGCAGCCTGGCCGATCAATTCGGTTGCCCGCGGCCCCACCAGGGAAATCCCCACGATTTCATGATAGCGGGGTTCGATCATGACCTTTGCCTTGCCGGCTGTCTCCTGCAAGATCTGCGCCCTGCCGTTGGCCGCAAAGGGAAACTCGCCGACCAGGATCTCCCCGTAGGCTTCCCGCGCCTGCCGCTCTGTCAGTCCGACAGAGGCCACTTCCGGCGAGGTGTAGATGCAGCGCGGCACCGCGCGGTAATGGACGGTGCGGTCCCCTCCGCAGATGTTGACGGCGCTCACCTCTCCTTCATGAAACGCCACGTGGGCGAGCTGGATCCCCCCGATCGCATCGCCCGCCGCGAAAATGTGCGGCAGGTTGGTCTGCATCCGCTCGTTCACCTCGATCCCGCGCGAAGTGACGCGCACCCCGATCCGTTCCAATCCCAGACCGGCCACCCGGGGCCTGCGTCCGATGGCCACGAGAACGGCATCTGCGGCGACCTCGATCAGGCCCGCCGGTGTGCGTACCCGCGCAGTTCTCGTCGTGTGATCCAGCGCTTCCACACGGCTGCCCAGATGGACGGTGACCCCCGATTGCTTCAATCCCCGCTCCAGGACGGCGGCAATGTCTGCGTCTTCGCCGGGCAGCAGTTGGTCTGCCATCTCGACGACGATCACTTTGCTCCCCATCCGCCCGTACAGCGAAGCGAATTCACAGCCGATCACGCCGCCGCCCACGATCAGAAGCACGGGCGGGGCCGCGTCAAGCGACATGGCGTGACCGCTGTGCAGGATCCACTCGCCATCGAACGGCGCAAACGGCAGGGCGACGGGCTCCGCGCCGCTGGCGATGAGAAAGCGGTCCGCTTCCAGCCGCTGTTCGCCGTCCGTCCGCTCAATGCGCAGCCGGTGCTCGTCGATGAATGCCGCCTTCCCGCGTATGACCTGCACCTGGTTTTTCTTCATCAAGTGATGAACCCCGCTGGTCAGCCTGCGCACAATGCCCTGCTTGTACGCCTGCACGTTTTTCCAGTTGACGCGGGCCGCTTCCGCCGGCACGTCGATGCCGAAGCGGCCGGCGCGCTGAACATGCTGGTACATCTCTGCCGACTCCAGCAGCGCTTTGGTCGGCATGCAGCCTTCGTTCAGACAGGTGCCGCCCAGTTCCTTTTCCTCGATCAGGAACACCCGTTTCCCCAGGCGTGCGGCGGTGATGGCCGCCACGTACCCTGCCGGGCCTCCGCCAATAATCGCAACGTTTTGCATGTGGGTGTCCTCCCTAGAGCAGCAGGCTGTACGGCTCTTCGAGATAGCGCTTCACCGCCGCCAGGAATGCCGCTGCCGGAGCGCCGTCCAGCACCCGATGATCAAAGGTCAGCGAAAGCGGCAGCATGCTTCGCCGCACAAGTTCGTCGCCGACGAAGACAGGCGTATCCCTCACGGCCCCGACACCGAGAATACCCGTCTCCGGAGGGTTGAGGATCGGGGTAAAGGTTTCCACGCCGTATCCGCCCAGATTGGTGATGGTGAAGGTGGAGCCTTTCATCTCATCCGGCGCGAGCTGGTTTTGGCGGGCGCGAACCCCCAGCGACTTGATCTCCCTGGACAGTTCGGCAAGCGACAGCTTCCCGGCCCGCCTGATGACCGGCACCACCAGTCCTTTTTCCAGGGCGACGGCGATGCCCAGATGAACCTCCTCGTACCGCTCGATGCGATCGCCGAGAAACGCGCTGTTCATCTCCTTGCGGCGTGACAGGGCCAGCACCGCCGCCCTGGCGATCAAATCGGTGACGGTCAGCTTCACCCCGTAGCGGTCCTGCAGTTCGCCCGACACCTGTTCCTTCATCCGCAGCAAGTCCGTCACATCGGCATGCGCCGTCATGGTGAGCTGGGCGCTCTGCATCAGGCTGTTTTGCATCCGCTCGGCAATCACCCTGCGCATTCCCGTCACCGGGATGTGTTCGGCACCCGTTTCACCAATTGGCCCCTCGTCCGCCGCTGCCTGCCCGGCCGGCGCGTTTCCTTCGTTCTCCCTCGCCGCCAGCGCCGCCTCGATATCTTCCTTGGTAATGCGTCCCTGCGGACCCGATCCGGCGATGTTCGTGTAGTCCAGCCCGGCCTCTTCCGCCATTTTGCGGGCCACGGGCGAAATCTTGACGCCCTCCCGCGACCGGGCCGGTGCTCCTGTCGCGGCTGTCGCAGACGTCGTCGGCTCCGCAGCCGCCAGCGACGCGGCCGATTCCACCTGCGCAGCGGCCGACACCGCCGCGGGCACTGCCGCTGCCGTCTCGTTCGGTTGGCCTACCACGCCCAGCACCGTGCCGTAGGGAACGACGCCTCCCTCGGCAACGTCAATGCGCAGCAGGACGCCATCGGCCGGTGCTTCCACTTCCATTTCGATTTTTTCCGAGCTGATCTCGACGATGCCCTCTCCCTTTTTCACGGCATCGCCCGCCCGTTTTTTCCAGGCGATGACGGTTCCCTCCACCATCGCCATGCCCAGTTTGGGCATGATCACTTCATGAGCCAAGCCGATCTCTCCTCTCCCTGCTTCAAAGTCACCCAGAAACGAGCCGGGAGCCCCCGGCGCGGCTGCCGCGCCGAACCGGACGCTCCCGGGCGATCAGTTCCTTGCCGGTCCCGCTCTCTCCGGTGATCAGGACGGCCAGCGGGCTCCGCCACCATTCCGCAGCGATTACGACACTGCCGCGATGGAAGCGTCTCCGATCAGTTCCGAGACGGCCTCCACCACTTTTTGGGGCGAAGGCAGATACAATTCCTCCAGGACCGGCGAGAACGGCACCGGGGTATGCGGCGCGGTGATCCGCTTGATCGGCGCATCCAGTGTATCGAACCCCTTGTCCGCCACCAAGGCCGCGATATCGGTCGCAATGCTGCATCGCGGATTGGCTTCGTCGATCACGATCAGGCGATTGGTCTTGGCGACCGACGCGAGGATGGTGTCTTCGTCCAGCGGCGAGAGCGTGCGCGGGTCCACCACCTCTGCCTCGACGCCTTTTTTGGCCAGTCGCTCGGCCGCCTGCAGCGCCGTCTGGACCTGCTTGCCGATGGCCACGATCGTCACGTCGCTGCCGGCCCGTTTGATGTCCGCCTTGCCGAGCGGGAGGGTGTAATACTCTTCCGGCACGTCACCGGTGGTGTTGTACAACGTCTTGTCTTCAAAGAAAATCACCGGGTCGTTGTCCGCGATGGAAGCGAGCAGCAGCCCTTTGGCGTCGTACGGGGTGGACGGGACGACCACCTTGATGCCCGGAATGTGGGTAAACATCGCGTACAGGCTTTGGGAGTGCTGGGCGGCGGCGCCAAAGCCCGCGCCGTGCATGGTCCGAATCGTGACGGGCACCTGCGCCTTGCCGCCGAACATGTAGCGGAACTTGGCCCCCTGGTTCATCACCATGTCGAGACAGCTGCCGATAAAGTCGTTGAACATCAGTTCCGCGATCGGACGCAGGCCGGTCGCCGCGGCTCCCATGGCCGCTCCGATAAAGCCGGCTTCCGTAATCGGCGTGTCCAGCACCCGCTCACGGCCAAACTCCTGCACCAGTCCCTTGGTCACGCCGAGCACGCCTCCCCAGGCTTCGTCATCCTGCAGATGGTCCACCTGCGCGCCTCCGGCCACGTCTTCACCGAGCAGGATGACGTTTTCGTCAGCCCGCATGGCCAGCTTCATCGCTTCGTTGATGGCGGCAGAAAAGCTGATTTTTCTCGTCATGATTTCATCCTCCTTCCTTAGTAGGACACATACACGTCGGTCAGGAGTTCGCTCGCATCCGGATACGGGCTTTCCTCCGCGAACCGGATCGCCTCCTGCACGGCCGCTTCCACGTCGCGCTCGATGCCGCTGATCTCGTCGGCGGTCAGCGTCTGCGTGGCGAGAAGGTGCCTGCGGAACAGGGCGATGGCATCCCGTTCGTTGAGATGTTCGGCCTTCTCTTCCTCCGTTTTGTACTTTTGGGCGTCTCCTTCGAAATGGCCGTAATTGCGGTAGGTGATGCACTCGATCAGCGTGGGACCTTCGCCTCTGCGGGCGCGGGCAATCGCTTCTCCCGCCGCGCGGTAAACGGCCAGCACGTCCTTGCCGTCGACGACCACGCCGGGCATGTTGTAACCGCTTGCACGATCGGCAATACGGGTACAGCTCGAGGCGTACGTGAATGGGGTTGCCTCCGCATACCCGTTGTTTTCCGCCACGAAGACGACCGGCAGCTTCCAGATGGCGGCCAGGTTCAGGCCTTCATGGAAGGTTCCCTGATTGTTGGCTCCGTCGCCGAAGAAACACACGCTGACCGCGCCGCTCTTTTTCACCTTGGCCGTCAGCGCCGCGCCGCAGGCGAGCGGGAATCCTCCTCCCACGATTCCGTTGGCGCCGAGCATGCCTTTGTCCAGATCGGCGATGTGCATCGACCCGCCTTTCCCTTTGCACAGACCGGTGGCTTTGCCGTACAGCTCCGCCATCATGCCGTTCAGGTCGCATTCCTTGGCGATGCAGTGACCGTGGCCGCGGTGCGTGCTGGTGATGCTGTCCTGCTGGTTCAAGTGGGCGCCAACCCCTACCGCGATCGCTTCCTCTCCCGCGTACAGATGAACGAAGCCCGGCAGTTTGCCCTGCCCGAACAGCAGGTGAACCGCATCTTCGAACTGCCGGATCTCCACCATCTTCCGGTACATCCATCTCGCCTGTTCGCTGGACAATACCTGTTCTTCCGCTTGTGTCGCTTTCATCGCTTACGCCTCCCATCGTGATTTCCTGGCAGCGAAACCGCTCGTGCCTCCTGACTGATTGCAACCCCCGTGCCAGCCGGAAGGTCGCGCAAAAAGCGAGCGGCGGCGCGGATTTTCCTCTGCGCCGCCGCTCCCCGCTTCCGCACCGAGCGGCACCGGATGGGACACGTTCCCAAATCGTCCCGTTTTGTCTCATGCGCGGTGTGCGTGCGGACACAAAAAAACGCCGGTTCATGTCAAACCGACGCTGCCGTTTCGCGCCCTCAGCGCGGCAAGCGACCGCTTCGCGTCTGCTTCCAGCGAGGCGGGGCAGGCGTTCATCTCCTCCAGCGTCCCCAGCCCGGCCAGCACGTCCCGCACCCGACCGGCAAATGCGCCCGCTCCCCCGCTCATGCCCAGCTCGCTCAGGCTGGCCATCCGCTCCGGCACCACGCGGGGAAAGGCACCTGCCGGCGCGCCTTCCCCGGCCATCCGGTAAAAGTCTCGCGCCGCCTCGCCGTATGTGCGGCCGCTCCCTTCCGTCAGGACAAACGCCTGCACGACGACCGCGCGCGTGAGACGCCGCTGGGCAATCCCGCAGAATTTGAAGCCGTCGATGCTGAGATCGTAGGAACCGGGACAGTAGGCTCCCTCCACTTCTCCTGTTTGCACCCGCTTTCCCGTCGTGCCAAGGGCCTCTCGAATCAAGGCCGCCATGCGCTCGAAATGCGGTTCGGGGGTTAAATCATGGGCGGGAGCGGGCATGACCAACGACAGGTTCACGACCCCGCCGTCGAGCGGAACCGCCGCTCCGCCCGAGTGCCTGACGGCCGTCTGGCACCCCCGCTCCCGCAGCAGCCGGACTGCCAGAGCCGCATTCGGCAGCTTCGCGTCCCGCGCTCCCAGCACCATCGCCCGCCGATGCCTCCAGAGATGGACGAGTGGCGGCACCGGTTCTGTTTCCCGCGCCGCCAGCCGGGCGTAGGCTTCGTCTATGCTGAACGGAACCAGAACGTCCCCGGATTGGATGGATGCGGCCGTATTGAGCATGCGGATGACCGGCATTGGATTCATTGGGTTCCTCCTTGCAGCTACAACTGATACTTTTTCAGCTTCCGGTAAAACGTGCTGCGGGGGATACCCAGCATCTCCGCCGCCGCTGAAGCGCTCCCGTTGCTCTTTTCCAGCGCCCGGACGATCACGTTCTTCTCCAACTGCTCCCGAAACGTGAGCGGGGGGCGCGGGGAAGGGGGCGTCGCTGCGGATTGCGGGGGCAGACCCGGTGAACATTCCGGCTGAACCGCCTCCGACAGAAAACGCTTCCATTCTTCACGTGGCGAAACCCTCATCCGTTCCAGCACGTTGAACAGTTCCCGGATATTCCCCGGCCAGTCATAGGCAAGCAGCTCCTCCATCACGTCTACCGGCAGTTCAAGCGCAAAGCCGTTCTGGCCGCAATAGTGACGGATGAGAAACGGGATATCCTCTTTTCGTTCCCGCAGCGGCGGAACCGTGACCGGCAGCACGTGCAGCCGGTAATACAAATCCTCCCGAAACGTTCCTTCCTTCACCAGTTGACGCAGATTGCGGTGGGTGGCGGCGATGACGCGGACGTTCACCGGGATCTCCTCCGCGCTCCCGATCGGGGTGACCTTCCGTTCCTGCAGCACCCGCAACAGCGCCACCTGCATCGCGTGCGGAATCTCGCCGATCTCATCCAAAAACAGCGTGCCGCCGTCCGCCTGAGCCAGCTTCCCTCTGTAGCCGCGGCGCCGGGCTCCGGTAAAAGCGCCCTCTTCGTACCCGAACAATTCGCTTTCCATCAGCTCGCGCGGCACCGCTCCGCAGTTCACCGCCACAAACGGCCCCTCCGCCCGCGGACTGCTGTCGTGAATCGCCCGGGCGATCAATTCCTTCCCCGTTCCGCTTTCTCCATAGATCACGACGTTGCCGTCCGATGGGGCAATCCGTTCGACTTCGCGCAGGGTGAACTGAAAGGTGCGGCTCGTGCCTGCCTCTCCGCGAAACCGAACCCGGGAGACGGCACGGCCGGTCGCATGCGGACGGACCCGGGTCTCGCTGCGGATCAGTTCGATCCGGTATCCGATCAGCCCTCCGTGCCGCAGCGAGAACAGGGGGATCTGAAAGCCTTCCCGAAAGCCGGCTTCCCGCACATGATCGCGGGGCGCTTCCGCCCAGCCTCGCACCGCCTGCCGGACGCCGCGGCTGGCGTACACCACCCGCTGATCCTGATTGCAGACGACCCAGAGGCGCTCCCCTTCGTCCGGCTCCTCCACCGCCAACCGCATCAGTTCCAGTTCATCCCGCTGCCTCTCTTTCATCCACTCCTGCTCGATCAAGCAGGCCAGCGAGGAGACCGTGGCCATCATCTGGGGATGGCTGCGGGCCAACGGAGCGGAGACATCCACCACCCCGATCAAGGTTCCGTTTCCGTCCCGGATCGGTGCCGCCGAACAGCTCCAGGAGTGAGACGCGACCGAATAGTGCTCCGTACCGTTGATCATGATCGGCTCGCCCGCCATGAGCGCCGTGCCGATCGCATTGGTGCCCACCTCGTCCTCCGTCCAGCGAACGCCTTCCCGAAAATTGATCGCGTGCGCCTCCCGAAGCGTTCGCTGTTCTCCCTGCATACTGAGCACGTAGCCTTCCGGATCGATCACCAGGGCAATCATGCCGACATCGCGAATAAACGGAGACAGCCGGCTGATCTGCGGCAAGGTCAGCTCCAGGAGGCGGCGGCCTTTTTCCTTTTGCAGCTCCCAGGCTTCTCCCTCCAGGATCATCCTCCCTTTTCCCTCGTACGGATTGACTTTCCCGTTCTTGCAGCGATGCCACGATTCCGAGATTCGTTTGTTGAGTCGCGCCGAGTCCAATACACCTTCTTGAACAAAACGTTTCCACATGCGCAGCGAAACGCTTTCCTCAATCATGCATCCTCCACCCTCCGCTCCCCGAATCTATCCCGCTGTCCTTAACATTATATTGAATTTTCAGTTTTTTCAAGAAGATATAAAACCAGACATGGGGTGAGAACCGATCGCGGACGCCTCAAAAACGGCCGTCCTTCCCTGCGGAAAAGGCGGCCGTGTCCCCTTACAGCAATCGCGAAATCGCATCCAGCACCTGTTCTTTTTGAAACGGCTTGACGAGAAAGTCCCGCGCGCCCGACTTCATCGCTTCCAGCACTTTTTGACGGTGGCCGATCGCGGAGCAGATCAGCACCCGTGCCTCCCTGTCGTACGCCAGAATCTCGCGCATCGCGTCTATGCCCTGCATCTCGGGCATGCTGATGTCCATGGTGACGATGTCCGGTTTCAGCTCCTTGTACTTGGCGATCGCTTCCATCCCGTTGGCGGCTTCCCCGCACACCTCATGCTCGCCGGCCACCATGTCGGCCAGCATCCGTCTCATAAACGCCGCATCGTCCACAATCAACAAACGGGCCACGCACCTTTTCCCCCTTGAACGGTCTCGCACTTTCTCTTTTAACTTTTACAGAAAACGCAGGACTTGTCCACGAAAGAAATTGGCTGTTTTTGTCGAACGGCCCGTCATGTCCCTTATCGGCCGGTGGTAAAGCCGATCGGCCGCTCCGCATCTCCCGCAGAGGCGAGCGGGCTGCCCGGTTTCGGATGGGGCGTGGTCTCGCCGATCTCCGGCAGCTCCACCTGCGTGACCTCGTCCGGGATGTCCACCTGGGGAATTTCCACAATGTCCTTTTCCATGAGGATCCTCCTTTACCCAACGTATTGCCGGTGTCATCGGCGTTCCCCGTTATCGTTCCCCGAGCGGCCGCGGCCCATTCCCCGCCGCATGTTCCGCGGACGGTTGGACATACTTTGAAAGGCAGGCAGCCTCTTCTTGCCTCGATGCGACGAATCTTACACGAATCTTATCGGAGGAGATGCAACGATGCAGCACAATCAATACTCGCCCTACGCCCGCCCAGAGCAGGCGCCGTTTTTTCCCCTGCCGCAGCCTTCCCCCGAAGGGACACGGCAGGCGTACATCAGCCATCCCGCCTACTCTGAACAGATGACGGCCTACCACAATCAGGTTTCTCCCGCCGCTCTTGCCTTCCACGGGCAAATTCCCCCGCAGGCGATCCAGTCGCTCGGCTCATACCCGAGTACCGCTCCCGCCCAAGGGGGGCAGGCGTACGTCAACGTCAACCCGCTTCCCTACAACGAAAAGACGACGGCCTTCAACAACCAGGTATCCCCTGCCGCTCTCGTCTTCCAGGGGCACATCTCCCCCGAAGCGCTGCAGTCGCTGAACCAGTACCACAACCCTTACGCCGCTCCGTACTCGCCCGTTCCGCTGGCTCCTCACGCCGCACATGCGACGGAAAACCAGAACGCGCTGCACCGGGGCCATCGCTTCTAGCCCATAGGCCGAACGTATCGCCAAGCCCGCGCCATTTTGCGCCGGGCTTTCTTCTTTTTTCCAAAGGAAGGATTTTTGGCCTGTACTGTAGAAGTGTGTTCAATTACGTTTGTTTTTTCAGGAGGAACGAGTCATGCCCAAACTGCAGCCGTTTTCCGCCCTGTTCGTGGGCCTGGTCATCGCCCTGCTCCTCTTGATCACCAGCCAGTTTATGACCAGCATGACACACCTGCAGCAGTTCAACGAAACCGGCAGTTCCAAGAACAAGCTGCGGGTGGCGCTCCTTTTGGAAGGGCCCACGTACGATCAGGGCTGGAACAGCAGCGCGCTGGAGAGCCTGACGGAATTGAAGAAAACGTACGGGTTTTCCCTGGAAGTCGCCAGCAATCTGAAGCCGGACCAGCTTACAGCCGTGACGCAGCAGTACGCCTCCAACGGCTTCGATCTGATCTTCGGTCACGGCGTCATTTTTTCCGAGCCGTTTACCAAGGTCGCTCCCTTCTACCCGGAGACGCGTTTTGTCTCCTTCAACGGGGAAGCGGTCCATCCCAACCAGACGACGATTCGCTACGATATGAAACCGGCCGGCTTTCTCGTCGGGAAACTGGCCGCCACCATGACCAAGACCCGCAAGGTCGGCTATATCATGACGGACAAACCGACCGAGTACGATCAATGGGAAGGCTTCCAGGAGGGGGTCAAGAAAACAAGCCCGCGCACGCAGGTGATCGTCGAGAAAGTGCCTGATTTCAACGACGTGGCGGGTGCCACCCGGGCCGCCCGGAGCATGATTGCCAAAGGCGTGGACGTGATCTACACGACCGGCGACAGCTACAATCTGGCGGTCATCACGGAAGCGCAGCGGGCCGACATCTACGCCATCGGCTACATCGCCGACCAGCGCTACATCGCCCCCAACCACGTGCTCGCCTCGCTGATTCAGGACGTCCGGCAGTGCTACCGAACCATCATGGCCCAGTACACCGCCGGCAAACTTCCCGCCGGAAAGGTCACCTACGGCCTCGCCGAGGGCGTAAACCGTTTCAGCCCGTTTGGCCCGATGGTGCCGCCGGAGATACGCGACGAGATGCAGCAGGAATTTGAACGCCTTACTCATCATCGCCAGCAATAGGTGGAGGATAGTCTACATGTCTCCGTTTCGAAACTTGGGGTTTCAGAAAAAAATGATGCTCAGTTACCTTGTCATGATGCTTCTGATCGGCTGTGTCACCACGCTGTTCAGCTACCAGATGACCAAAGTCACCACGGACGAGACACACCTGACGCAGAACGTGCTGCCGCAGGCGAGCGGCCTGCTTGACGTCAAAAACCAGTTGTACATGAAAACGTACGCGCTGAAAATGTACACCATCACCCGGGAGCCGTCCTATCTGGACGAGTACTACACCAATCTGATCGACACGTCCCGCTTCGAATCCATCCCCAAGACGGACGCCAACAGCGACCTGTTTGCCATCATCGAATCGATCAGCGAACTGGATTTTCTGTTCTTGAACAAAATCAACCCGCTGCTGAAAGCCAACAACGTGGAGGCGGTCAGCTACGTCCTCTCCCAGGAAGTGCAGCCGCGCATCGACAAGCTGGAAAAGCAGCTCACCTTTTCGCTCAACCGGCTGGAATTCCAGACGAACAAGGAGTTTCAGCGGACCAACGAGAGCCTGAAAGTCTCCCTGATCCTCACCTATTCAGTCTCCGTGGCCGCCATCCTGTTCGGACTGTTCTGCACGTTCTACTTCCGCAAAGAGCTGCTCCGGCCGATCCAATCGCTGATCCGGCAGGTGCGCGAAGTGTCCAAAGGCACGTTCGGGCAGCAGATCATCTACAGCACCCGGGATGAGTTTTACGAGCTGGCGCAGGAGTTCAACCGGATGTCGAGCAACATCGCCCGCCTGTTTCAGCAGGATGAAGCCCGCCGCCTGGTCCTGGAAGAGGAGAAAAACGTGCGCGAGCAGATCCTGAACTCGCTGCCGGTCGGGGTGATCACCCGCCACTATCACTCCGCCTGGGTGCACATCAATCAAAAGGCGAACGAGCTGGTTCAACTGGACAAGAACTACTTCCCGCAGACCGACGATCCCACCGTCTGGGAACAATCGCCGGACACGGACGAGGCGCCGTGGTTCGAAAACCGGAAGATCACCCTGTACAAGCAGGACGGCAGTTCGTTCACCGCGCTGGTCTCCTACGTGCCGCTTCGGAACCAGTACAACCGGGAAGCGGGGTGGATGGTCACCTTTACCGACATCACGGAACAGGAAAAGGTGCAGGAGTACCTGCACCAGTCGGAAAAGCTGGCCATGGTCGGCCAGTTGGCGGCCGGCGCCGCCCACGAAATCCGCAACCCGTTGACCGTCATCTACGGCTTTATTCAACTGCTCCAGCAGCGCCTCCCCGACGAGGAGCGCGACCGCCACTACCTGCCGCTCATCCTGCAGGAGATCGAGCGGGTCAACCGGATCGTGACGGAACTGCTGATGCTCTCCAAGCCGTCACAGCCCAACTACCGGGAAGTGGCGCTGGCCCAGGTACTGGATTCGATTCTCCCGCTGATGAAGGCGGAAGCGACGCTGCACGGCATCGAAATTGTCGACCTCTGCGACAAGGAGACCCGCATGCCGGTGGACGTGGAGCAGTTGAAACAGATCTTGCTCAACCTGATGAAAAACAGCATCGAAGCGATGCGGCAGGGCGGCGTCCTCACCGTGGAAAGCAGGGTGGACGAGACCCATGTGAACATCCACATCCGCGACACCGGCGAAGGCATCCCGCCGGAGCATCTGGGCCGGATTTTCGATCCGTTCTTCTCGCTCAAGGAGGACGGCACCGGCCTGGGGCTGCCGATTACCCGGCGCATGGTGGAAAACCACGGAGGCGACATGCGCATTTTCAGCAAAGTGGGAGAAGGGACGGAAATCGTCATCTCCCTCCCGATCCGGCCGCGCGCCCTGCAGGGCAGCGCTTAATCCCGGGCGACGCCGTCCAGCCAGGCAAACATCCGCCGGGTGTACGTCTCCATCCGCTCTCCCTGGAACAGGTGGCTGGCTCCTTCCACCAGCCACAGCTCGCAGGGTTTGCCGTATCGCCGCAGCGCGTCCGCCAGGCGAAGGGCGTGCTCCACCCCCACGTTTTGGTCCTCTGTCCCGTGAATGATCAGCACCGGGCAGGCGATCTCCGCCGCCCGGTAGACGGGCGACCGCCAGCGGTACGCCTCCGGCTGCTTGCGCGGGTGGCCAACGACGCGGCGGAGCATGCGCCGCAGGTCGACCCGCTCCTCGTAGGTGAGAAACAGGTCGCTGACCCCTCCCCACACCACCGCCGAGCGGAGCCCGGGACACTCGATCGCCGCCAGCAGCGCCATGATCCCGCCGCGGGAAAACCCGTAGACGCTGATCCGCTCCCGGTCCACGCCCGGCATCGCGTGCAGCAGCTCGTAGGCGGCGAACACATCGTGCCGGTCCTCCCCGCCGAACTCGTCCCGTCCCTCGCCTCCTTCGCTTCCGCGGTAGTGCGGAGCCAGCACCACGTAGCCGAACGACGCCATCTGGCTGATCCGCTCCGGCCTCACCCTGCCGACGCCCTTGATGCCGCCGCGGCAGTACAGCAGCGCCGGAAGTTCCGCCGCTTCTGCATCGGGAACAGCCAGAAGCGCTTTGACGCGCAATCCCTGGCTGAGATAGGTGACGGTGTACAGCCGGACGCCCGGCTGGACGGACGGTTCGGGCTGCACCTCCAAAAACGGCGCGCACGCCATTTTGTCTCCTGTTTCCACACTGACTCCTCCTCGTCCTGATGACGTTCGTTTTGCATAAGATGCCCCGCTTTGCCTCCCTCGCCTGCCGGGCATGGCGAAAATGCAAAAAGGGAAGAAGGAACGGTGTCCGGTCCTTCTTCCCGATATGTCAAACCCGTATCAACAAGGCTTTAATAGCCGCGTTTGGCGTTCTTTTTGTTGATGGTAGCAAGGTTCTCTTCGCTGTGCTTCAGCCAACGCTTCAGTTTGTCCTCGAAGGAAGCAGAACTGTCCCGTCTTGTGTTTCCTCCGCGGTCTCCTCCGCGATGGCCACCGCCGCGGCGCTCGTCGCGTTCGCTGCGCTCCGGCGCAGGCAGTGCAGCGCGAACCGAAAGCGAGATTTTGCCTGCATCATCAATGGAGAGTACTTTTACCTTCACCTGATCTCCCACGGAAAAGTGATCGTTAATGTCCTTTACAAAACCGTTTGCTACTTGGGAAATGTGGACCAGCCCCTGCTCGGTTTCGCTGACTGCTACGAACATCCCAAACGGTTTAATCGCTGTCACTTTTCCCTCGATGATGCTTCCCACTTGTACTGCCATTCAGTTTGCACTCCTTTTATCATTTCCCAAAAGTGTAAGAGAACCTCTACCAGAAGCCTCATTTCATAAGTATAGCAGAGAAAATCAAATACTGAAAAGCCTATTCTTTGCCGCAGCACACCGGCCGGCAGAGGTGAAAAACGATAGAGTGAAGGGCGCTTGGGCCCGTGTCCGGCTCGTGATTTCCCCCGTAATAGGATGGATGAGCCGCTCATCTTTTATCACGCCGTTTTTGTCCGGGCCGCACCCTCGCGAGAACGATCAGCAGCAGCATCATGCACGCGCCGCTGGCATCCAGCACCACGTCGGCCACCTGCCCCGTCCTGTCCGGCGTAAAGGTTTGATGCCACTCGTCCAGCACCGCAACCGCCAGCGTCAAGAACGCGCTCCACGGCAGGGCGACCGCAAACGGTGCGAAGCGGCGCAGCACGCGGTACCCGATCAGGGCGAGCAGGGCAAAGGTGGCAAAATGCGTTCCTTTGCGGAGGAAAAATTCGATAAACCCGTCGGTGCCGCTCTCCTCCACGCTGATCTTCTGTTTCCCGTAGCGGAACGACACGTCCTTCAGACGTTCGCCCACCGCTTGTTCGTCGATGAAGCGGGAGATGGTTCCGCGCATGTCCTGTTGGTAGTAAGGCTGGGACGACGAAACGTACAAGCCGGCCAATATGGCGACCAGCAGCAGCACGTCCAGCAGCCGTACGAATGTCTTCACGCTCTTCTTCCTTTCGCGGGGAATGTTCCGCTTCCATTGTACCAGAAACCCGCGCGGCGCACGCCGCGGAATGTCACGGATGGGCGTCGCGCGCCGTCACCGGCAGCGGCTGAAAATCCTCCTCGGTCAGCTCGTGCCTGTCCCGTACGGGGACGGCCTCCTCCGCACGCTTCGCCAATCGTTCTTTTTCCTGCCGTTTTTGCTCCCGCGCATCCCGGCGGCGGACCTGTTCATTTTCCCACCAGGCATGCAGCCGGCGGCGCAGTTCCGCAAGCGACACCCCGGCGCGGCCAGCCAGCCTCTGCTCGGCGGCGTGCTGCATCGCCGGCACGAGGACGAGAACGGCGTAGGCGGCCAGGAGCAGGCCCGCCAAGAGAGCGGCGGCAAACGAGGCGTGAAGGCCGGCCCCTTCCGTCCACCCAGCCGCCAGCGGCAGACAGGCGGCGGCCGTCGCCGCCAGAACGCACACCAGCGGACGGAGCGCCCGGCCTGTCCCAGCCCGAATCCCGTCGAGGACGGACGGAGCGCCGCCGCCCGCGCGGAACAGTTCGTCCAGATGGATCAGCGCCTGCTGCGTCATCACGGCGCAGGCGGCAGCGATGCCGTACACGCCCATCAGGTTGAGCGGCCGATCCAGCCAGAGCAGCCCGATCGTCACCCCTCCGGCCAAAACGGGCAGCAAGGCGAGCGCCACCACCCCGTCCCGCAGCCGCCGGTGCAAAAGCAGGCTGAACAGGAGCACCGCGGCCGCCGCCCCGGCGACCGCCAGCACCCGTCCGGCCGTGTCCGTTTCGTCGGCTTCCGCTTCTTCCAGCTTGCGCCATTCATTTGCATTGAGGATGGCGTAGCCCTCCGGAATGGTGATCTTCTCCTCCATGCTGCGCGGAATCCCGAACGACAAGCCCTCGATCCACTCCGGCATGGAGACGGCGCTGCTCAGCTTGAACACGTACATGCCGTCGACGCGGCGGTAGACGGGCGGTTCTTCGGCAATCGTCCACTCCGTCAGGTCGCCCAGACGGACGGCTCCCTGCGTCGTGCGGATCAAGATGTGTTTCACCTGGTCGGGGTGCTCCATCCACTTGTCAGGAAAGCGGGCGGTTACCGGCACCGCCCCGGTGTTTCCATGCAGGGTTCCGGCCTGCTGCTTTCCGAGATAGGCGGCCAACTGCCGCTTGATCTCCTCTTCCGTCACGCGGTAGCGGACGAGCATCTCCGGTTTGGGGCGGATGGCGATATACGTCCCCGTGCCGCCTTCGCCGAGGCGCTCGTCGGTGATGAGCTCCCGCCCGTCATCATCCGTCCACCTCAGCTCCTGCAAGTAGGCGACCATCTGCCCGGCGATCTCCCGGGCGGTGTGCAGGGACGGCCCTTTTACGGTAAACTCCAGTCTCGTCTTCTGGTCCTCCGAGAGCACCAGGGCAAACGGATCGGTGCCGGGGATCTCCCGCAGCCGTTTGTCCAGCTCTTTTTCCAGTTCCGTCCGCGTCCGGGTCCAGCGGCTCTTGTCGGCCAGTTTCAGATGAAAGGTAAGCCGCTCCCGACTGGCTGTCGTGTACAGGTCGCGCACCTCCTCCAGTCCGCGAAGACGCTCTTCCGCCTTCCGGGCGGCCCGAATCGCCTCATCCAGCGTGCTGCCCCTGACCATCTCCAGCGACAGCGTCTTCTCCTGCCCTTCGGTTTTCCCGTACGGTTCCGTCAGGACAAACGCATGCAGCAGCACGACGGCCGACAGCGAGAGCGCCACGGTGATCCCGTACGGCAGAAAGCCCTGGTCGACGGAGCGCTCCCAACGGTTCTTCAGGAAGCGGCCCACTCTGCCGCCCATCAGGCTGCCCGCCGAAAGCCGCCCCTCTGCGGTCCGTCCGCCCGCCGCGCCGTCCGGCAGCCATCGAGCGGCCTGCACCGGCACGATAAACCCGTACACCAGCAGCATGGACAGCGTCCCCAGCAGGAGAACCGGCAGCGCGTCATACAGGAGAGGCAGGTCGGCCGCTTTGAGAAAGTCGGTCACCATCAGCGCGCTCCAGCCGGCGGCACAGACGACGACGGCCAACAGCAGCGGCTTCATCAGGGACCGGGCCTCGCGCAGGCAGAGCAGCGGCGACAGTCGCCCCGCTCCGGCCAGCCGATGGATCAGTGCCGCTCCCGCCCCGATGTACAGCAGGGCGAAGACGGCTGCCGGGCCGAGCGAGGTCAACGTCAGCGGCATACCGCTCAGCCACATGCCGCCCAACAGCGCTCCCACCGCCAGACACGCCGCGTACAGCGTCAGCAGGGCGGCCGCCGCGCTGCGGAGCGAAACGCCGAGCATCAGTGCCGCGCCCAACGCGGCCATGGCCACAAGCCAGCCGATGTCGCGCAGCGCAGCCGTCAGCGCCTGTGACCGGTCTTCCACCGGATCCAGCGTGTACCTGCCCGCTGCCTGTTCGTTCCACTCGGCCACGGCCTGCTCCACTTCGGCCCTGACGGCGGGAACCTGCGCCGCTTCCGTCGCGAACACGCTGATCCCCACCGCCGGTTCGCCGCGATAGACCGTGACCTCCTCCCCTTTGCTCCCCCGCAAATCGCGCACCTCGGCCAGTTCTTTCAGCGGCACGTATCCCTTCTCCGTGGCGATCAGCTTTTGGCCCAGCTCCTGGGGGCCCGACAGTTGGCCTGTCCACTGGAAAGAGGTCCGCTCACCGCCTGTTCCGACCGCGCCCACCTGCTCGTCCGCGCCGACGCCGCGCAGCTGCCCCAGCACATCCCCCGGCGTCAGGCCGTAGGTCAGCAGCATGGAGGGGCGAAACACCAGCTCCACCTCTTCCCGGACGCTTTGGTCCTCCACCTCCACGCGGGCCACGCCAGGGATGGCGGCCAGTTTGTCGTACACCGCGTAGCGGGCCGCGTCGGCCAGCGTCTGCACGTCCGCACCGTGCAGCAGGTAACGGCCGATCTGTCTGTCGGCCAGGTTGGCCTGGCTGAGACGCCAGCCGTTTACCGGCAGCCGTGCTGCCGCCTCCTGCAATTTGCGCTCCAGCCGCTCTTTGTAGCCGCTGTCCGGCAGCCCCGGCGTCTTCACCGTGAGCGTCGCCCCTCCCATCCGGGATTCGGAGCTGATGTGCACCCCGGCGTCCAGTTCGCGGACGGCATCCTCCACGGGCCGGGTCACGGACTCGTCCACCGCTTCCGCCGACAGACCGGGCGCCTCCAGGGTGATGACGTACTCCGGCAGGGGGCGGTCGGGAAGCAGCGCGACGTCCATCCTGGCAAGGGCGCCGACGGCCAGCAGGCAGCAGACGAGCGCCAGCAGCCGGGCCAGCGCCGGCCACGTCGAAGCGAATGTGCGGTTACTCATCGGCCACCTTCACCACCTCACCGTCCGCCACGTAGGAGATCCCGGAGCTGACAATCTGGTCGCCCGGCTCCAGCCCTTCCAGGACTTCGTAATAGGGACCGTACACATTGCCCACCTTGACGGGCGTTTTCTTGACGGTGTTGTCCTTGATCGCCATGACGTAATAGGACTCTTCGGAGATGCCGACACCACTCGCGGGCACCAGCACTCCCCCGTTCGGCTTCACCTGGTAGCGGCAGGTGACGGTCATGCCTCCTTTCCAGACGCGCTCCTGGCCGCTGATCGTCACCTCCACCGGATAGGTCCCTGTCCCGGAATCGATCACCGGCGCCACGAAGCTGACCGTCCCCTCCGTCTCCGTGCCGTCCGGCGCCTGCACCGTCACCGTTTTGCCCACGGCAAAGCTGCCGATCTGCTCGCCGGTCACCTGCAGCTTGACCAGCCAGCGGGAGGTGTCCACCAGGCGCATCACCTCGCTGCCCGGCCCCGTCTGCTCCGACTCCGCCTGCGATATCGACGCCACCACGCCGGCAAACGGCGCTTTCAACACGGCATCCGCCGCCTCCTGCCGGGCCCGCATCAACTGTACACTGGCCTGCTGCACTTCGGCGTTGGCCGCTTCCACGTCCAGCTTGTCCGCTCCCTTCAGCAGATTGTCGTAGCGGATCTGCTGCTCCTCCAGGTCCAGCTTCGCCTGTCGTTCGCGGAGAGCCAGGCTGTCCAGCTCGTCTTTGGAAATGGCGCCGTTGGCGTAGAGCAGCTTTCCGCGCGCGTGCTCCTCCGCCGCCTGGGCAGCCGTCTGCCTGGCCTTTTCGAGCTGTATCTTCTGCGCCTCCACCTCGTGCTGCGCCGGTCCCTGCAAGGCCTTCGCCCGGCGAATGGCGGCGCTGGCCACCTGCCCCTGGGCCGCGTTCACCTCCTGCTGCCACACGGACGTGTCGAGCGCGGCCAGCGTCTCGCCCTGCTTGACCACGCTGCCCTTTTTCACAAAAATGGTGGCAATCCGGCCCGATCGGCCAAACGAAAGCGGCAGTTCCTTGAGCGGCGCCACCACTCCGGCGATCTCCTGGGTCAGGCCGTCCTGCTGTTCGACCGTGTAGGCTTTGACCGTCTTCACCTTGATCACGCCCTCTTCTTCCAGGCGCTTCAGGCTTTCCACGCTTTCCTCCAGTTTTTCGCACCCGGCAATCAGCAGGGCAGCGAGGGAAAGCCCTATCCATTTTTTCATTCCATCAACCCCCACCCCGGACTCGATATGCCGAAACATGAACAGAAAATGGCACATTATATTTTACAGAAAGGCTCTTACTTGCGCCACTTTTCTGTCGATTTTTACGATTTTTACTCTCGTCCGCCGCCGCGCTCTGGTATCATGGTGGAAAAGGCGGAATTCCCCCTGCTTTTCAGCCGATCGCCGCTTCTGGTAAGATGGAGGTAGTCCGCTTTTGTCAGCGCTTTCATGCGTCGCTTTTTCTCAATATTTCGAATGGTGGGAGTGAGCTTCATGGCAAAGATCTACTCGTCCTATGCGGAAATCGTGGAAGACATCCACGACGGCGCCACCCTGCTGGTCGGCGGTTTCGGTCTGGTGGGCATCCCGGAGAACCTGATCATCGCGCTTCGCGACAAGGGCGTGAAGAACCTGACGGTCGTCTCCAACAACTGCGGCGTCGACGACTGGGGGCTTGGTCTTCTGCTCAAGGAGAAGCAGATCAAGAAAATGGTCTCGTCCTACGTGGGGGAAAACAAGGAGTTTGAGCGGCAGTTCCTCTCGGGAGAACTGGAAGTGGAACTGACGCCGCAGGGGACGCTGGCCGAACGCATCCGGGCCGGCGGGGCCGGCATTCCCGCATTCTACACGCCTGCCGGCGTCGGCACCCCGATCGCCGAAGGGAGGGAAACCCGCGTGTTTAACGGCAAGGAGTACCTGCTGGAACACGCCATCACCGGCGACTTCGCCCTGATCAAGGCATGGAAAGCGGATAAGATGGGCAACCTCGTCTACCGCAAAACGGCCCGCAACTTCAATCCGATGATGGCCGCGGCCGGAAAAATCACCATCGCCGAAGTGGAAGAGATCGTCGAAACAGGTGAGCTGGACCCCGATCAGATTCACACCCCCAGCATCTACGTGCAGCGTTTGATCCAGGCCCCGTCGTTTGAAAAACGGATCGAACGGCGCACGGTGCGGCAGTAATTCCACCAAAAGGAGGATGCAGTGATGGCTCTTACGCGTGAACAGATTGCGATGCGCGCCGCCCAGGAAATCCAGGACGGCTTTTATGTGAACCTGGGGATCGGCATGCCCACCCTCGTCGCCAACTACATTCCGGAAGGGAAAACGGTCGTGCTCCAGTCGGAAAACGGCCTGCTCGGCATCGGTCCCTACCCGACGGAAGACGAAATCGACCCCGACCTGATCAACGCTGGCAAGGAAACGGTCACCGCCATCCCCGGCGCCGCCTACTTCTCCAGCGCGGAGTCGTTCGCCATGATCCGCGGCGGCCACATCGACCTGGCCATCCTCGGCGCGATGGAAGTCTCCGCCGCAGGCGACCTGGCCAACTGGATGATCCCCGGCAAAATGGTCAAGGGCATGGGCGGCGCAATGGACCTGGTCCACGGGGCGAAGCGGATCGTCGTCATCATGGAGCACGTCAACAAGCACGGCGAACCGAAAATTTTGAACGAGTGCTCCCTGCCGCTGACCGGCAAACGGGTGGTCAACCGAATCATCACCGACCGCGCCGTGCTGGACGTCACCCCGGAAGGGCTGGTGCTGACAGAGGTGGCGGAAGGCTACACCGCCGACGACATCCAGGCCTGCACGCAGCCGAAGCTGATTGTCTCCCCCGACTTGAAAACGATCACGCCGTGAAGAACACCCATGTGAGAACCAACCGGACCCGTCCCTTCCCGCGGACGGGTCCGATTTTCTGTTCGGAGCGGGTTCGCTGCCCGTCCGGGAAACCGTATATAATACGAGGTGTGAACAATCTTGACGGAGAGGTGATGCGTTATGTCCAATACGCTCGGCTGCCTCGTCCTGCACGGCTTTGCCGGCGACATCCGGGACGTGCTGCCGCTGGCGCAGGCGCTGCGGGAAGCGGGCTACCATGTGGAGTGCCCCACCCTGGAAGGACACGGCGCGGATCGGCGGCGGCTGGCCCAAAGCACCCGGCACGACTGGCTGCGCTCCGCCGAAGAAGCGTACAAACGGCTGGCCATGCGGGCCGACCCGATCGTCGTCATCGGCTTTTCCATGGGCGGCCTGCTCGCCTTTCACGTCGCCAGCCGCCATCCCGTCCGCCTGTTGGTTACGATCAACACCCCGTACCATTACTGGGAGGTGCGGCAGGCCCTTCGCAATCTGCGCGAGGATTTTGCCACCCACTCCCGCCGCTACGTCAACAGCCTGGTGAAAATCCCGCTGCGCAGCATGCTGCAGTTTCGCCGCCTGCTGGCGGAGACCAAGCCGCTTTTGCCGAACATCCGCGTCCCGTACGTGCTGCTGCAGTCCAGGCGGGACGATACCGTGCGGCCGTCAAGCGCGGAGCATCTGGCCAAAAGCGTCGCCGCCGAAGCCGGCGCCCGCATCACCTGGTACGACAACTCCGGCCACATGCTGCTGCACAGTCCGGACCGGGACGACGCGATCGCCCGCATCCTGGACGCCATTCGCGAACACAGTCCGGCGTCAAGGAACAGCGCGGGCGGCGAATCCGAGTAAGCGCCCCTGCTCGAAGGCCGGAAGAAACGTGACGAACAGAATGGCAGTCCAACCGGTTGCGATTCAGTCCAACACCTTGTTATCTCTGGCCGCATGCGCCTGCCCCGCCCGCCCGGACCAGGCGGCCGCCATCGCCAGCAGGAAGCCGGCGGTTCCCGCGTACAGCCCGTTCAGGCCGAACCAGCCGTCTGCCCAAAACGCGAGCAGCGGTCCCGCGGCGGCGCCGAGATCGGTCACCACCGAGTAACACGTCAGCAGCGAAGCGCCGTTGGCCTGCCGGGACGCTTCGTCTGCCGCCAGCGTGTCCATCACCGTGGTCAGAACCGTGCCGGTAAGCTGTATCCCCATGAGCACGCCCAACCAGATCGCAAAGGGCAGCGGCGCGGCTGTGAGGCCGAACAGCACCGCAGCGGCCAGCACCGCCCCGACCAGCATCCGCCGCCGCCCGCAGCGGTCCGACCACCTGCCGAACCACGGCGCCGCCCACGGTTCCCAGACCCAGCGGGCTCCCTGCACCACTCCGGCCACGACGGCCGAGCCCACCACCATCCCTCCGATCACCGTGAACGGCTGCCGAAGGTCGATCAAGCGGCTCAGCGTGGAAGCCAGCATGCCTTGGTAGCACATGGCGACAAACATCCCCGAGGCCATGGTCAGCGCCACGCTCCCCGTCCATCGGAGCGACGGCCGCACGGCTGCGGGGGACGCATCGCCGCTCCGTCTGGTAAAGGATGAGGGGATGAAGACGTAGACGAGGACGAACGCCACCAGCGACACCCCCGCCAGCAAAAAGGACGTCGTCCGCAAGCCCAACCAGGCGACCAGCAGGGGGCCGGCCAGCATGCCGCCCAGGCTGCCCAGCCGGTACAGCCCGTTGTACAGCCCCATGAAATGGCCGCGATTCCCTTCGTCGGAGACGCTGACGATCAACGAATAGGCGCCCAACCGCAAGAAGGTCCAGGCCGCTCCCCAGAGGCAGCGCATCAAAAGCCACAGCCAAAACCCCTGCAGCCCGTACGAGGCCGTCGTCACGAACGCCAGGAGCACGGCGATCGTCAACCCCGACCGGCCGCCGGTGCGCTCATACCATTTGCCGATAAACGGTCCCAGCGGCACCCGCACCAGCCGGTTGACCGAGAGCAGCACCCCCACTTCCCAGAGCGCGTCCAGTCCCGCCTCCCGCCAATAGAGCGGCAGCGCCACGTACAGCATGGAATCGCCGAGCAGGCACATGGCCGTCACGAGAGCCAGTGTGATAACCTGTGTCTTGCCGTTTTTGCCTCTCATCGCAATCTCCTTTGCCGGATCGAATCTATATGCTTTACACTACAAAGGAGATTCCCAAAAATCCAATACATGTTAGCATCAAACTCATAAGCAATGGTTATGAATGGAGGGAGATGATGAACCTTCACTCGCTGCGGATCTTCGTGAAAGTGGCGGCGCGGGGCAGCGTGACCGCCGCGGCCGATGCGCTATCCATCAGCCAGCCGGCCGTGACCGCGCACATCCGCAAACTGGAACGGGACCTGGACATCAAGCTGCTCGCGCCGCAGGGGCGGGGCATTGCGCTCACCCCCGAAGGACGTTTTCTGTATGAGAAAGCCCGGCGGATTTTTGACTGGGAACGGGAGATCGAGTCGCAGTTGGAGGAGATCAAACAGGGCAAGCGGGGAAAGCTGCGGGTGGCGTCCACCTTTCTCCCCTCCCATTACCTCCTGCCCAAATGGCTGGCCGACTACAAACAGCAGTACCCGCAGGCGGACGTGGAAATCCGCGCCGGAAACTCGCAGCAGTCGCTGGAACGTCTGCTCCGCTGTCAGGCCGACCTGGCCGTGGTCACCAACGAGTCGTGGGACGAACACCTGCCCATCCGGCGGCGGCACATAACGGATGTGGCATTCTGGTTTATCGTCCCGGCCGGTCATCCGTTTGCCGGCCGGACGGTTTCGTTGGAGGCGCTGATGCGGGAGCCGTTTTTGCTGCGGGAAAAGGGCAGTTCCACGCGGGAACGGCTGTTTTCCCTCTGCCGGGAGCACGGCGTCTCCCCGCCGAAAGTGGGCCTTGAGTACCACGGCCTGATCGAATCGATCCAATCCGTCAAGGCGGGGTACGGCACGATGCTGGCACCGGAACCGGCCGTCCGCGAACTGGTGGAAAGAGGCGAAGTGGGGCGGGTGTTCGTCGACGGCGTGGCGATCAAACGGCCGGTCTACGTCTGCACCCGCGAGGAGGATGGCGGCCTGCGCCCCTCCGCCGCCCGGTTTCTGGAGATGATCCTGCCGCCCTGCATGCAGGCGTGGAGATGAGAGGCGGGGGCCGCCGCCGTTCCAATCGGCAGACAGGGTTGATGGATTTCCTGTCATTGTTACAATGGAAATAGCAGGAAATGACTCGTCACGACAAACATACCTGCTTGATTGGGGGATTCCGATGGAACATTACGCGTTGTTTGTGCTCATGTCCGTCCTGCTGATCGTCCTGCCCGGTCCCGATACCGGCGTGGTGACGCAAAATACCGTTTTCCACGGGCGAGCAGGCGGGATGAAAACGGTTCTGGGCAGCACGTCGGGACTGCTGATTCACACCCTGGCCGTGGTCTGCGGCATATCCGCGATCCTGGTGAAGTCCGCTTTTCTCTTTTCCGTCATCAAGTACGTCGGGGCCGTCTACCTTCTCTACCTGGGGCTTGTGTCGCTGTGGTCGCTGCGGAATCAGGAAACCGCGGCTGTTGACCGGCCATATGCCAAACATCAAAGCAAATCCCCCTTTCTGCAGGGGTTTTTGACCAATGTGCTCAATCCGAAAGTGGCCGTCTTCTTCCTGACGTTCCTTCCACAGTTTGTAAAGCCCGGCAGCTACGCGTTTCTGCAATTCTTCGCCTTGGGCTTGACCTACACGCTGCTCACGGTCGCGTGGTTTTTCCTGTATGTCCAGTTCATTGACCGGATTCGCGCCTGGATGAAAAAAGCGTCCACGCAGCGGGCGATTCAAGGGATCACCGGCCTTGCGCTGGTGGCGTTCGGCATCACGCTGGCCCTGGAAAAGCGCCCGTAAGACCGCGGGCCGCTCCGCCTTCCTCCATTTCCGGAAATGACCCTGCAAAAGCGAAGAGCCCTTCCCGAACGGAAGGGCTCCACCTTACGGAAACACGATTGTCTTGTTGCCGTAGACCAGCACCCGGTCCTCCAGGTGCCAGTTGACGGCGCGCGCCAGCACGGTCCGCTCCACCTGACGCCCCAACTGTTTCAGCGCCTCCACGTCTTCCTCGTGCGTCACCCGCTGCACATCCTGCTCGATGATCGGGCCGGCGTCCAGCTCCTCGGTGACGTAGTGGGCGGTGGCGCCGATCAGCTTGACGCCGCGGCGGTAGGCCTGCTCGTACGGCTTGGCCCCGACGAAGGCAGGCAGGAACGAGTGGTGGATATTGATGATCCGCATCGGATACTCCTGCAAAAAGCGGGGCGACAGAATCTGCATGTAGCGGGCCAGGACGATCACGTCCACGCCGCCGCCCAGCGCGGCCAACTGCTCCTCTTCCGCCTCCGCCTTGCGCTCCTTCGTCACCGGGATATGGCGGTACGGAATCCCGAACGACTCCACGGTCTCCCGCATGTCGGGATGGTTGCTCACCACGATCTCGATATCGGCGTGCAGAGCGCCCGACTTCCAGAGCCACAGCAGTTCCAACAGGCAGTGGTCCTCTTTGGAGACGAAGATGGCCATTTTCTTCCGCTTCTTCGCCTCCACCAGCGACCAATCCATGCCGAAGCTCTCCGCCACCGGCCGGAACGCGTCCTTGATCGCCTCGTAGCGCTCCTCCAGATTGACCACGTCAAATTCAATCCGCATGAAAAAGCGGCCCGTTTCCGGATCGGTCGTGTACTGGTCGGACTGAACGATGTTGGCCCCCTGTTCAAACAGGAAGCTGGACACGGCCGCCACAATCCCGGCCTGGTCCGGACACGATATCAGCATGCGCGCCCGGTCCTTGTTCTTCTGCCGGTACGCCTGCCATTCTCTCTCTGACAAACGATGCATGGATGTCTCTCCTCCAAAAATGGACGTCAAAATAATCTTGCCATTATATCATCATATCATCCATTTTTGTCGTTTCCATCCCCATCTTTCGCCTGGAGAGGGCGGCCGTGCAATAAAGTTTTTTTGTCCGATCAAACCCGTCGTTTCCGGTTCCGGAAATGAACCGGCTCCGGCGCGTGGTTCCTCCCGACCGGGACGAGAGCATCCTTACAGGGTCAGCACGACACGGCCGTTGATCTGTCCCTTTTCCATCCGTTCAAAGACTTCGTTGATCTTTTCCAGCGGCTGCGTCTCGATGATAGCGCTTACTTTTCCGCGAGCAGCGAAGTCAAGCGCCTCCTGCATGTCCTTGCGGGTCCCGACAATGGAGCCTTTCACCGAAACGCCGTTCAGCACGGTGTCAAAAATCGGGACAGGCAGCTCGTCGTTGGGCAGTCCCACCACGACCAGCGATCCGCCGCGCCGCACCGAACGGTACGCCTGTTCAAACGCCTTGCGGGTGACAGCGACGCTGATGGCCGCGTGCGCTCCTCCGATTTTTTCGGTAATCTCCGCGACCGGATCGGTCTTGGCCCCGTTTACCGTCAGATCGGCCCCCAGTTCTTTGGCCAGCGTCAGCTTCTCATCATTGATGTCGACGGCCGCCACGTTGTACCCCATCGCTTTTGCATACTGGAGCGCCAGATGCCCCAGACCGCCGATGCCGTAGATGGCCACCCATTCCCCCGGCTTGATGTCGGCCACTTTCAGCGCCTTGTACGTCGTCACGCCGGCGCACAGGATCGGGGCGGCCTCCACGTCGCTCAGGCCGTCGGGGATCCGGGCCACATACGCGGCAGGCGCCTTGCAGTATTCCGCATACCCGCCGTCGACGGAGTATCCGCCGTTCAACTGCTTCTTGCACAGCGTCTCCCATCCCGTCAGACAGTACTCGCATTCGCCGCACGCGGAATACAGCCAGGGAATCCCGACGCGGTCTCCCGGCTTCAGCGAGGTTACCCCTTCCCCTACCTTCTCCACGACCCCGACTCCTTCGTGGCCGGGGATCAGCGGCAGCTTCGGTTTGACCGGCCAGTCTCCGTGCGCCGCATGCAGGTCGGTGTGGCACACCCCGCACGCCTTGATCCGGACCAGCACCTCGCCGAACCCGATCTCGGGAATCGGCACTTCCTTTACCTCCAGCTTTTCGTGAAAGTGATTGACAACGGCTGCTTTCATCTGTTCTCCTCCTTTGAAACATGGGTATGTGACTGCACCGATCCATTTCAGCAAAAAGCGTACCAAGCAAAAATGATCAAATGTTCCAACAATTCCATCATATCCATCACCGCCGGGACAATTTTTCGGCCCATCTGCCGAAAAAACGGCCCCCGGGCCGATAATTTGTCCTTGGGAAGCGGGCCGCCCCCGTTTACAATAGAACCTAACAGGAGGTGTTCCCATGCAAATCTCCAAATTCATGACGCCGGAAATTATCTTTGGCAACCAGTCGATCAGTCAAATCGGCGAAAGTCTGATCCGGCTGGGGGCAAAAAACGTGTTTCTCGTCAGCGACCCGGGCGTGGTGAACGCCGGGTGGGCGGAGCAGGCGATCCGCTACCTGAAGCAGAGCAGGCTGGAGTACCACCTCTGGACGAACGTCACCTCCAACCCGAAAGACGAAGAGGTGCACGCCGGCGTGGCCGAATACCTTCGCCACGAGTGCAACGCGATTGCCGGCATCGGCGGCGGAAGCGCCATGGACGCAGCCAAGGCGATTGCCCTGCTCGCGGCGAACGGAGGCAGCATCCTTGAGTACGAAGGCGTAGACAAAATCACGCGTCCCCTGCCGCCGATGGTCATGGTTCCGACGACGGCCGGTTCCGGCTCGGAAGTGTCGCAATTTTCGATCATCGTAGATTCCAAGCGCAAGGTCAAGATGACCATCATCTCCAAATCGCTGATTCCCGACATCGCCATTATCGACCCGCAGACGCTGATGACCATGGACAAGCGGCTGACGGCCAACACGGGAATGGACGCGCTGACGCACGCGATCGAGTCGTACGTCTCGCTGGCCGCCACTCCGCTGACGGAAGTCCTGTCGCTGCAGGCGATGCGGCTGATCGCCCGGTACCTGCGCCCGTCCGCGGCCAGTCAGTGCAATGCCGAGGCGAAGCAGGGCATGGCGATGGCCAGTCTGCAGGCGGGTCTCGCCTTTTCCAACGCGATCCTGGGAGCCGTCCACGCGATGTCCCACCAGTTGGGCGGGCTGCTGGATCTGCCGCACGGGGAGGTCAACGCCGTTTTGCTGCCCTACGTGCTGGAATACAACTTCCTCGCCGCCCCGGAGAAGTACAAAAAGATGGCGGAAGCCCTGGGAGAAAACGTCTCCGGATTAAGCCTGTCCGACGCCTCCCGCCTGGCGATGAAAGCGGTCAAAGAGCTGGCGAGCGATCTCGACATCCCGGACCACCTGTCCACGCTGGGGCTGCAGCCGGAGCACATCCCGGTGTTGAGCCGCAACGCCGTCCGCGACGTCTGCATGGCCACCAACCCCCGCGACATGACGGAAGAAGACGTCCACATGCTGTTTTGCAATGCACTGTAGGAGGACGACATGCATCACAAACAAGAAATCCTGGAGAAATTGACCGGCATCCAATCCTCGCGAAAAAGCTACTACCACGAACTGAACCTCGTCGTGGACGAAATGAAGAAAAAGAACAGTCAGTTGGAAGTCATCAACCGCTTGACGAAAATCAAGATCGATGCGGACTGGAGCGAAGTCAGCGCCTATCTCGCGGAGCAGTTGTCCCGGCTGATCCCGTTTGACCTGTTCGCGCTCACGCTTGTCGAGGGAACGGCCCTCTCCGCCTATCTCGCGGAACGAAACGGGGCGGATTGGCGGTTTCGCACCCTGACCCAACCGTTGAAACGGGGAGAGTCCGTCTCCACGAGCGAGCTGGACCGCCTGTTTCAGACCGAACACCCCGGCTGTCACGTCACCTCCGTCGCGCTGCAAAGCCGGCTGAACAAAACATTCGGCTTTATCACCCTGCTCCATCGGGAACAGCCGCTGGACGACGGAGAGCACCTCCTCCTCTTTCAGCAAATTGCCGAACACGTCGGGGTGTCCGTGGAAAACATCCTCCTGTTTAAAGACGTGAGCGAGAAAGTACAGATCGAAGCCCGGCTGATCCAATCAGCCAAGCTGGCCGCCATCGGCGAAATGGCCGCCGGGGTGGCGCACGAACTGAACAGTCCGCTTACCGCCATTTTGGGGAACGTCCAGCTTTTGCTGAGGGAGACGCACACCGAGCCGCAGCGGCAGATGCTGCAGGACGTGTTCCAGTGCAGCGTCCGCTGCAAGAAGATCATTCAAAACCTGCTGACCTTTTCCCGGCAGGAGGAGTACCAGTTTGAGCGTCTTTTCATCAACGACCTGGTCGACGTCGTGCTCGGCCTGATCGGCTACCAGCTCACCGTGTCGGGCATCTCCATCACGAAGCGGCTGGCGGAGGAGCCGCTGGCGGTCCGGGGAAGCCGGCACCAGATCGAGCAGATCATCATCAATTTGCTGTTGAACGCCCGCGACGCGCTGCACGGCGTATCCACCCCCGAGATCGTCATCGAAACCTTTCGCCAGGAAACGGACGACGGCGTCTACGTCGGCATGTCCGTCCGCGACAACGGCGCCGGCATTGAAGCGGAGCATCTGCCGCAGATCTTCCATCCCTTCTTTACGACCAAGGAACAAACAAAGGGAACCGGACTGGGCCTGTCCGTCAGTCTGGGGATCGCCGAGTCGCACGGCGGAACGCTGACCGCGGAGAGCGTGCGGGGGGAGTACAGCACGTTTACGCTCTTGCTGCCCATTTACACAAGCGAGGAGAGTGCCGATGAATCCCAAACAGGTGCTTGTCGTTGACGACGAAGTGGAGGTTACGTCCTTTTTCTCCTATTTTCTCAAAGCCAAGCAGTGCGACGTGACTGTCGCCCACTCGGGAAAAGCGGTCCGGCATCTGCTGGCCGGTGATTCCTTCCCGTTTCACCTGGCGCTGATCGATTTGAAGCTGCCCGACGCCAACGGATTGGAGCTGCTCTCCGCCATCAAGGCGCGACAGCCCGCCTGCGAGGTCATCATCATGACCGGCTACAGCACGATCAAGTCGGCGGTGACCGCCATCCAATCGGGAGCGCGGGACTATTTGGAAAAGCCGTTTGACGATCTGGACAGCCTGGAACAGGTGATCTTCTCCGTCTGGGACGAGCCCGGCGGCCTTCCCGACGAACTGGCCGAGACGGCTGCCCGCTTCGGCATCATCTATGCGGCCGGCAGCCCGATGGCCAAAGTCCTGTCCGTCGCGGACAAGCTGGCGAAAAAGGCGATCAACGTGCTGATCGAGGGCGAAACGGGCACCGGCAAGGAGCTGATGGCCCGCTTTCTGCACGGGGTCAGCGCCCGTTCGCAGCATCCGTTCGTCGGGATCAACTGCGGCGCGATCCCGGAGTCTCTCTTGGAAAGCGAACTGTTCGGCCATGAAAAAGGGGCGTTCACCGGTGCGGTCAAAGAGCGCAAAGGCATCTTCGAACTGGCGAACAACGGGACGCTGTTTCTCGACGAGATCGGGGAAGCGCCCCCGCTCATCCAGGTGAAGCTGCTGCGGGTTATCGAGACGGGCGAGTACATGCGGGTGGGCGGCGAGCAGACGCTGAAGAGCAACGTCCGGTTTATCGCCGCCACCAACCGGAACCTGGAACGGGAGGCGGCATCGTCCCGGTTTCGCGCCGACCTGCTGTACCGCCTGGAAGGAGTGAAGCTGACCATTCCCCCCCTGCGCGAGAGGCCGAACGACATTCCGGCGATTGTGCACGCCTTCCTGGAAAAGAAGTTTGGCGGCGCCTGCCGGGTCGATCCGGAGGCGATGACGCTCCTGCAGCACTATGAATGGCCGGGCAACGTCCGCCAGCTCATCAACGTGGTCAACCAGGCGGTCGCCATCCACGACTGCGCCGTCCTGAAGCCGGAACACCTGCCGCAGCCGATCGTGTACGGCGCGGGCGGCCCCCGGGAAAAAACGGCCGGACCGCCTGCCGTTCAACATGCCATCGAACAGGAAGCGGTCCGTTTTGTACAGAATGTCGTCGGGCGAATCGGCTCGGTGGACGACATTGACTTTGCCCAATTGCTGGGCAGAATCAGGAGGCTGGAGACGGAAGTAGGCCGCCAGGTGATTGCAAAAGGGCTGGCCGAAACCAACGGAGACCGGGAGCTGTTAAGCAGGAAGCTGGGCATCTCCAAACGAACGCTTCGCTACATCCTGAACGAAAAGGACTAGCGCTGCGCTTCGCCGCCTCCCGCAAAGAGAGGCCTCCCCCGAGGACATCGTCCTCCCGCGTGCCGGTCCGTCTAGCGGTTGGCGATGCCGTACAGGAGCATGTCCACGGTGAGGGCGATCTGTTCCTCGTCGGAGCGCTTGGCGTATTCCTCCGGCTCCGTCACGTGCTTGAACAGAATCAGCCCGACCAGCGAAGAAAGCACCATGCGAAACACCGCCTCCGTCGGCAGCGGGCGCAGTTCGCCTGCTTCCTTGCGCTCCTCGATCAGTTTCGCCGCCAGCCGCTTCACCTCCTGAAATACCGTGGAGAGCATCGCTTCGCGGATTTCCTCGTGGAAAAACGCCTCCTGCAGGAGAATCCGGACGTGCTTTTCATTGGCCCCAATCAATTCCAGCCGGTTCCGGTACAGCTCGGTGAGCACCTCGGCCAGCGGCTTTTTCGCCTGCTCCTGAAAAATGACCCGCACGTCCTTCAAAATGAACGGGGCGGCAAACTTGACCAGCACCGGGGCCACCACGGCCAGCAGGAGGTCTTTTTTGGACTTGTAGTGGCGGAAGATCGTACCCTCCGCCACCCCCGCCTCCTTGGCGATTTCGGCCGTCGAGCTGGCGTGAAACCCTTTGGCGGCAAACAGCTTGAGCGACGCCTGCAGGATGCGGCGCTGCTTCTCCGTCATTTCGCTCTCGTCTTTCAATTCCTCGACAAACTGCATCAGGCTTTCTTCAAACAATGATCGGCTCATATCCTCGCAAACGCTCCTCCATCCGAGCTTCACATGCGCCGTGTCACTCGATCTTCTTGCGGAACCGCAGCATGGCGACCGCCAGGATCAGCAGGAAAAACGCTGCCATTCCCAGCGCGTCCCGCCACAGGGCGGACAGGTCCACCCCTTTTAAAAAGATGCCCCTGAGGATTTCCAAAAAATACGTCAAGGGGACAATCCCGCCTAACCATTGTATCACGAGCGGCATCGTTTCGCGCGGGAACATGAACCCGGACAGCAGCACGCTGGGCAGTATGAAGGCAAACGCGATCTGCATCGCCTGCAGTTGGGTACGGGCCACCGTGGAGATGAAAATGCCGAGCGTCAGCGTGGTGACCAAAAACAGCACCGACAGGGCGATCAGGAGCGGCACGCTGCCTTTCACCGGAACGCCGAACCACCAGCTTCCCAAAAGCAGGACGAGACAGAAGGAGAAGAAGCCGATGCAGACGTAGGGCGTGATTTTGCCGAGCAAAAGCTCCAGCGGCCGGATCGGGGTGACGATCAACTGCTCCATCGTTCCCCGCTCTTTTTCCCGCAACAGCGAAAACGCGGTCAGGATCATCGTCACGTTCTGCATGATCAGGCCGATCAGGCCGGGAATGTTGAACACGATACTCTCCATGTTGGGATTGAACAGCACGCGCGTGTCCAGCTCCACGCTCGGTTCGAAGCGGCCCATCCCCTCTTTTTCCATCCGCTCCTGCACCAGGGTGATGGCCCGGTTCTGCACGATCAACTGCGCGTTGGACAAGGCGGTCCGGGCGATGTTGGGATCGGAGCCGTCGATCAGCATCTGCACCCCTGCCGGTTCGCCGCGGTCGCGCTTGCGGGCGTAGTCGGGCGGGATGACCAAGGCCACGTCCGCGCTGCCGTCGTCCAGCATCGCTTCGATCTGCGCATACCCGCCGACGTGGGCGACCACCTGAAACACCCGCGTGTTTTCAAAGTTGGCCGCCAGTTCCCGGCTGTAGGGCGAGGGGCTTTGATCCCACACGACCGTCTTGATGTCGTTGACGTCCGTATTGACGGCATAGCCGAACAAAAACAGCATCATCAGCGGCATCGCCAGCGCGATGGCGAGGCTGGGCCGATCCCGCTTGATCTGGATCACTTCCTTTTTCACCACCGACCAGTACCGCGCCCAGGAAAACCGCTTCATCGACGTTCCTCCCCTCTGCCCGCGGCCTGCCGGGCTTCCTCCTCCTTGACCAGGGTGACAAAGACGTCCTCCAGGTTGTTTGCGCCCATCCGTTCGATCAGCTCCTGCGGGGTTCCCTGGGCCAGCAGGTTGCCGAAGAAAATGAAGCCGATCCAGTCGCAGGTCTGCGCTTCGTCCATGTAGTGGGTGGTGACCAGCACGGTCATCCCCTGCTTCGCCAGGTCGTGGATCACCTCCCAGAAGATGCGGCGGGAGACCGGATCGACGCCCGCGGTCGGTTCGTCCAGAATCAGCAGCTCCGGCTGGTGCAGCAGGGCGCAGGACAGGGCCAGCCGCTGCTTCCAGCCTCCGGAGAGGGAGCCGGCCAACTGCCGCTCCCGCCCGGTCAGCCCGGCCATTTCAATCAGCTCCGCTTTGCGCCGCCTGCGCTCCTCTCTGCCCAGACGGTACACCCCGGCGTAGAAGTCGAGGTTTTCCTCCACCGTGAGATCTTCGTACAGGCTGAACTTTTGCGACATGTAGCCGATGCGCTGCTTGATCTCCTCGCTCTGCGTCATCACGTCGTAGCCGAGCACCGTTCCCCGTCCGGACGTGGGGCTCAACAGGCCGCAGAGCATCCGGATCGTGGTCGACTTGCCCGAGCCGTTGGGGCCGAGAAAGCCGTAGATGGAGCCGGTGGGAACGGACAGCGTCAGGCTGTTGACGGCGACGCGGTCCTGAAAGCGCTTGGTCAACTGCTCGCATTGGATGGCGTAGTTCATTGCGCCCCCTCCTTGCCGGGCAGCAGCACATCGGCGGGCATGCCCGGTTTCAGCTTGTCGAGCCCTTCGCTGATGCGGATCGTCACGGCAAACACCAGCTTGGTCCGCTCATCCGGGGTCTGCACGTTTTTCGGGGTAAACTCCGCCTTGTCGGCAACTGCGCTGATCACGCCGCGAAACGTCTCGCCCGGATAGGCGTCCACCTGTATGCCCACCGTTTCGCCCGGACGCACGCGGCCCAGCTCCGCTTCCGGGATGTACACCTTCAGCTCCAGATGGTCGGCCTTCCTCATCGTAAACAGCGTCGCTCCCGGTTTTGCCACTTCCCCTTGGGTCACGGAGGAACGCAGCACGACGCCGTCCTCCGGCGCGGTGATCACCGCCTTCTCCAACTGCAGCCGGGCCAGCTCCAGCCGCGCCTGGGCCTGCTCCTTGGCTGCCAGCAGGGCGCGAATCGCGTAATCGGTGCTCCCCTCTTTCAATTGGTCAAGCTCGGCCTGCGCACCCGCCCGCTGCGCCTGCGCCGTGCCGGTCTGGGCGAGGGCGGCGGCGACGTCTTCCCGGGCGGCGGCGTACTGGGACCGGGCCGCCTCCAGTTGAGCGGCCAACTGGTTTACCTGTGTCCGGGCCTGATTGACCTCCTCCTGCTTCGCTTCGTACTCCTGTTTCGCAATGGCTCCCCGCTCGTACAACTGGGCCGCTTCCCGCAAGCGGTTCTCCTGGTAGGCGAGCGTCCGCTTCGCCCCTTCCAGCTGCGAAGCGACCTGGTCCATCTGTTCTTTGGCCCGGTCCAGTCCGGCTTCTGCCTGCTTTCGGCGCGCCTCCGCCAGCCGGATGGCGGCGTCCGCCTGGTCTACGGCGGCGATGCCTCTGCGGATGGTCGAGTCGCGGCTGCCCGCCTGGGCTTCTTCCAGCCGCGCCTGGGCCTGGGCCAGCGCCGCCTCCGCTTCGCGCACGCCTGCCTGATAGCTGCGCTTGTCGATCTCCGCCAGCACCTGCCCCTTTTTCACGACGGCGCCGTCGTCCACCTTGACGGCCGTCACCAATCCCCCCACTTCGGCGACGACGGGCAGTTCCACCGCTTCAATCGTGCCGGAGAGCGGCCATTCGCGCGGCTGAAACCAGGTGCACCCCGGCAGCGCCGCGAGCGATCCGGCCAGACAGATCAACAGGAAACGACGATACATAAGACCACCTCGACTAAATGATTGATGTGAGTACTCACTCATTATTGCTGCCAAAAATACTATCCGGTGCCTGGTGGATGCGTAATCCACTCTGATGATGCGAATGAGTGAGTGATTACTCACTTTCACTTTCTTCGTTCACATTATATGCCTGCTCCCGGCCCCATGTAAAGACGCTCGAAAAAAATCCCCCCGTTCGGAGGAGAGCCGCACACCGCCTGTTCAGCCGTCCTCCAGCCGGCACTCGACCTCCCGCCCCACGTACGTCCCTACCTGTTCGCCCTGACAGATCCGCGTCATCGCGCCGGGGGTGTCGAAGTTGAAAACGTGCAGGGGCAGCCGCTGATCGCGGGCCAAAATCATCGCCGATTGGTCCATGACCCGCAGATTCCGTCTGACGACCTCATCGAAGGAAATCGAGGCGAAGCGGCGGGCGGAGGGGTCCTGGCGCGGATCGCCCGTAAACACGCCGTCCACGCCGTGTTTTGCCACCAGCAGGGCATCGGCGCCCACTTCCAGCGCCCGCTGTACCGCCGGATAGTCGGTTGTGACGTAGGGCTGTCCGTTGCCTGCGGCGAAGATCACCAGATACCCTTTTTCCAAATGGTGAACGGCGCGCAGGCGAATGTACGGTTCGGCCACCGTGTTGATCGGCACGGCGGTCATGACCCGGATCTCCCGGTCTGTCTTGGCTTTGAGCACGCCCCGCAGCATCAGGCTGTTGATCACCGTCGCCAGCGTGCCGATGCTGTCCGCCTCGGCCCGGTCGATGCCCCAGACGTCCGCCATGCTGCCGCGAAAAATATTGCCGCCCCCGATGACGACCGCCACTTCCACGCCCAGCTTCGTCAACGCGAGCAGTTCGTCCGCCATGTACTCCAACTGCCCGTGGCTGAATCCGAATCCGCTTTCTCCTGCGATGGCACCGCCGCTCAGTTTGACCAGCACCCGCTTGTACCGCATGGTTTTCTCCTCCTTTTCCCGTCCCCGTTGGCGCGGACAGATCTTCTTCGGCAGAGCAACCGTCAAAACCGTCAAAAAAGGACGAAAGCGGCAGCGGCTTTCGTCCTTTTGGCAAAAAAGAGGCGGACACGCAACGAGACGCATGTGTTACCATTACCTGCATCCCCCTCTTCTGACAGGTTGCTCCAAAACCCTTCCATATTTTATGCAAAAACATCGGGATAGTCAAACACATTACGCTGGCCGGCGGCGATTTTCGCCAGCAGGTCGTCCGCCGTCTCGCAGGCGAAGCGGTGGTCCTCCGCGCTGATCGCTCCTTCGGCCAGCGCCTCGTCCAGTTCGTCCTGGTCCAGCAGGAAGACCGCTCCATCCGGCAGCACAACAATGTCGAGATAGAGATCGTCGTAGTACAAAAACCCCCGCTCGTCCCTGCCGTGTTCCCTGCAGATGTCGATGTACCACTGCACCGTGTGTCCCCGTTCGTCCAGCATTCTGGTGACGGCGTAGGCTTCGCCGTCGGGAAAGTACTGCAGGTAGCAGTAGCCGTTGTCGCCGACCCGCAGCTCGCGTCCGTCAACGGTCATGAACGCCGGTTCCGTCACTTCATCCAGCGTCAGCCGTACCGCGTAGCCCGTAAAGGCCTCCGACTCCACCCGTTTCTCCGTATACCCCATCTTCTTCACACGCCGCCAGCCGGGGCGGTCCGCCCGTTTTCGCTTCATGGGACATCCTCCTGTTCCACGTCTCCTCCCACTTACTGTAGCACGATTTCCCGTTTTTGTAACCGAAGCGGCACCCCCGATCGCGCAAGAAAACGAGCAGGCCGCCCGCTCCGGCATGCCTGCTCGTCAACGTTTGTTCCCGTATTAACACTCGCTTGCGTCTCGGGCCAGCTTGCTGTGACGTCTGCCGTACGCCAGGTAGACCACGGATCCGGCAACCAGCCAGATCAGGAAACCGATCTTGGTCCCGCCAGGCAGACTGTAGATCAGGTAGCTACAAAACAGGATCGCCAGGATCGGCACCAGCGGCACCAACGGCACGCGGAACGCGCGCCGCAGGCCGGGATTGGTCCTGCGCAGCACCAGCACGCCGGCAGAGACGACGATAAAGGCAAACAGCGTACCGATGTTGGTCAGTTCGGCCAGCTTGTGCAGCGGCAACAGACCGCTGAACAGGGCGACGAGGCCGCCCACGATCAACGTGCTTTGACGGGGAACCTGCCGCTTTTCATTGACGCGGGAAAAGATGGCAGGCAGCAAACCGTCGCGGCTCATGGCAAAAAACAGCCGGGTTTGCCCGTACATCATCACCAGCAGCACGGTGGTAATTCCCGTGATCGCGCCCAGGGAGATGAAGCCGGCCACCCAATCCTGATGCACGAACTCCAAAGCAAAGGAAACCGGGTTCTTCACGTTCAACAGCTCGAACGGCACGATGCCGGTCAGCACCAGCGAGACCGCAATGTACAGAACCGTGCAGATCAGCAGGGAGGTGATGATGCCGATCGGCATGTTGCGCTGGGGATTCCGCACCTCCTCTGCTGCGGTGGAGACGGCATCGAAGCCGATGAAGGCAAAAAAGACCGTCGCCGCTCCCGTGGCCACTCCCGCGAAGCCGTACGGCATGAACGGCGTCCAATTGTCCGGCTTCACGTAACCGATCCCCACGGCCAAAAACAGCAGGATGACCACCACTTTGATAAACACCATCACGTTGTTGAATTTCGCCGACTCGCGTGTGCCCATCATGAGCAGGGCGGTGATGACGGCGGTGATCAGTACGGCGGGCAGGTCGATGATCGTGCCCTTTGCCGGATCGTACGCGCTGGTCAGTGCGGTGGGCAAATGAATGCCGAAACCGGCCAGCAATCCCTGCGCGTATCCGGACCAGCCGCTCGCGACGGCGGCGGACGCTACGCCGTACTCCAATATCAGATCCCATCCGAGAATCCAGGCGACCAGTTCGCCAAAAGCGGCATAGCTGTACGTGTATGCGCTTCCCGAAACGGGCACGGTGGAGGCAAACTCAGCATAACAAAGCGCGGCAAACACGCAGGCCAATCCAGCCAGGACAAAGGAGAGCACCAACGCGGGACCGGCGTATTTCGCGGCGGCCACACCCGTCAGTACAAAGACGCCGGTGCCGATAATGGCCCCGATGCCCAGCATGGTGAGATCAAATGCCCCCAGTGCCTTGCGCAGCGAGCCGTGCTTGCTTTCCGTCTGCTCCAGCATCTGGGAGATCGATTTTTTGCGAAAGAATTGACGCAAGATGTCCATTTCGTATAACCCCCGATGTTTGTGTTCTCATTCACGTATGGTGTGCCTGCCGCCAAAGAACCGGTGAGCCGTACCGGGAACGCCTCTCATTATACATTGTCATATTTATCAGAACAATATTGTAATTAGGATTATATTTTTGTTATCGTTAAAAGATATTTTATCCAAAAACAAAAAACGGTCGCTGACAGACCGATTTTTTCCTTATTATCCAGTTTATTGCGCAACCGGTGTTCTCGTCTGCCCGCAGCGCTGCCCCCTCTTGAATCGGCAACGTTCCGGGCGCCTATTCATAGATTGCAGACGATGCTGCACGTATATACAGGAAATAGTTTCTAGGCAAACAAAACAATCCGGCTTCCCTCTGGAAACCGGATTGTTCTCTTTTCTTTCGATTCTATTGATGTCGGCCGTCGGTTTCGACAGGCACCGCAACCCCGCCCGCCAGCAGATACAGGTAGCTCTCCGCCACCTTGCGCGTCTTGAGAATCTGCTCCACGGCGCGGACGTAGAGGCGGATTTGCTCTTCATACCGCCGTTTCATCTCGTCGATAACCGCAGGGGACGGCTCTGCGGCGATCCGGTCCGTCTTGAAATCGATCAGGACCAACCGGCCGTCCGCCTCCTCCAGCAGGCAGTCGATCACCCCTTGGACGATGACGTGCTCGTCGCCCGCCTCGCCGATCTCCGGGTCCACCTCATGGGCGGGCAGCGCCATCGTAAAGGGCAGTTCGCGATGGACCTTGGCCGCCTGTTTCATGCGCGCTCCCAACGGGGAAGCGAAAAAGCGGGCAAGGTCGCGGGCGTTTACCGCCTCCGCCTGCTCCTCGGTCAGAAAGCGGCGCAGCACCAGCGAAGCGATCTGCTGCCGGATGTCCTGCTCGTCCAGCGGCCGGCCCAGGTCGAGCTGCTGCAGGACCAGGTGGGTTACCGTCCCCAGTTCGGCGCTGGTCAGGCGATGGCGTGCGTCCTCGGCGAGAAAGCGCGGTTTCTCCGCAATCGCTGGCAGCAGATAGGGAAAGCCGCCGCCCGTCTTGGCCCGCCGCTTCAGTTCGCTGACCGTCCACTTGGCGGCCACCCGGGACGCGGCCGAATGGGGATCGCTCCATCCCAGCCGGCGTTCGATGAGCGTGCGCAGCGTTTCGTCGGCCGGGCGCTCGGCGATCGGTTCGCGCCGGGTCAGCCGCTCCCAGACGGACTGGCCCTCCGCCTGACCGTCCGATTCCGCCTGCAGCCGATCCGCCAGGTAAAAATGAAACGACCAGCAGGAATCGTCCGGCACCGTGCGGACCGACACCGGTTCGCCGCCGCGCTCGCGCGGGTAGTCCCTGAGCGGCGAAGCCTGCGGGTGCCTGAGCAGCGCGCGGCCCACCCAGTCGAGGTAGCCCTTGGCCTGAATCAGGTCTTCGTCGTGCAGCCGTTCGCCGTCTCCCTGTCGTCCCCAGGCGGTTACGCTTTTCCCCAAATCCTTGGCGGTGCCCACCAGCACCAGCTTTTCCCGCGCCCGGGTCAGGGCGACGTACAGCACCCGCATCTCTTCGGCCAGCATTTCCCGCCGCATCTGCTGCCGGATGCCCAGCGCCGCCAGGCTGGGGTAGCGGACCTGCAGCTCCGGCTCCACCGCCATCGGACCAAAGCCGAGGTCCTTGTGCAGGAGAAACGGGCTTTTCACATCCATGGTGTTAAACATCTTGCCCATCCCGGCGACAAAGACGACGGGAAACTCCAGTCCCTTGCTCTTGTGGATCGTCATGATTCGCACGACGTCCTCGCTCTCGCCGATGGTTCGGGCCTCGCCCATGTCGCTGCCCGCCTCCCGCAGCCTGTCGACAAAGCGCAGAAAGCGGAACAGTCCCCGGTACGAGCCCGCTTCGTACTGCCGGGCGCGGTCGTACAGCGCGCGCAGGTTGGCCTGCCGCTGCTGGCCGTTTTCCAGGGCGGCGACGTAGTCCAGGTAGCCGGTCTCCCTGTAGAGCGCGGCGATCAGTTCGGCCAGCGGTTCCCGCCGCGCCTGCGTCCGCCACCGCTTCAGGCGGCGAAAAAAGCGGTGCAGTTTTTCTTCCCACCCGCACGTCGCCGGCTGTTCTTCGACGTAGCGGTGCACCGCCTGATAAAACGGCCCCGCCGGATAGCGGATGCGGATGTGGGCCAGCTCCTCCTCGCGCAGCCCGACGAGCGGAGAGCGCAGCACGGCGGCCAGCGGAATATCCTGCAGCGGGTTGTCGATCACGCGCAGAAGCGAGAGCATCACTTCCACTTCGGTCGCGTCAAAGTACCCCTCGCTCTGCTCCGCGTAGACGGGAATGCCGGCGGCCCGCAGCTCTTCCATCATCGCCTCGCCCCAGCCGGAGACAGCCCGCAGCAGGATCACGATGTCCCGGTACGCCAGGGGGCGCAGCCCGCCCTCTTTTTTGTCGTAGACCAACAGCGGCGCCTCCCCCTCGCCCGGCTCCATCCAGCGGCGAATCCGCCTGGCGATCAGCCGCGCTTCCAACTGGGCCGTGCTCGCCTCTTCAGCCGCCTCACCCGCAGGGGGCAGGCCCGTCTCCTCTGCTTCGGCCTGATCCCCCGGATCTTCGGGGGCGGCCCGGTCGATCAGATGAACCTCCGGCCGCAGCCGCTCCGGTTCCGATTCCGGGTAGGCGGCCCGGCAGATGAGTTCGGCGGAACGGTCGTAGTCAATCTCTCCCACCCCCGGCGACATAATCTGCCGGAACAGGAAGTTGACCGCGTCCACCACCTCCCGCCGGCTGCGGAAGTTGGCGGCCAGGTCGATCCGTTCGCCGGGACTTTCGCCGCCCGATCCGTTTTCGTCCGCCTCCGTCGCATACGTCAGGTACTTGTCGAGAAACAGCTTCGGCTCGGCCAGCCGGAAGCGGTAAATGCTCTGCTTCACGTCGCCTACCATAAACCGGTTGGCCGCCCCGTGTGTCTCGGCGTCGCGGGAGACCATCCGCAGGATCGTCTCCTGCACCAGATTGATGTCCTGGTACTCGTCCACCAGCACCTCGGCAAACTGGTCGCGCAGTTGGCGGGAGACCGCGGAAGGAACCGTCCGGCCGTCCTCCGTCCGCTCCGTCAGCACCTGCAGCGCGAGATGTTCCAGGTCGCTGAAATCGACCAGCGAACGGGCCCGCTTTTCCCGCTGAAACGCCGCTTCAAACTCGCAGACGAGCCGGGCGAGCGTCCGCATGTGCGGAGCGAGCCGGCGCACATCCTCCAGATACCGCTCGGCCGGCATGGCAAAATACTGTTCCGTCAGCTCGCCCAGCGCCTTTTTCACCTCGTTGCGCAGATCCTGCACCTGCTCTTTGACCTCGGGAGCCGCCTCCTTGACCGACGGCAGCCTCCCGAACGATACGGCGCGCACCGCCGACTCCGCCGCTTCCCATCCCTGACGGCAGGCGGCGCCGGCCCGGGCGAGCGCGTCCGCCTCCGCCTCCAGCAGCGGCACGTAGGCCTGGGGGCCGTCCGGTGCGGCGGCGAGGACGGCCGCCCTCCGGATTTTGCCCTCCAACGCCCGCAGTTCCAACGCCAGTGACTGCAGGACGCTTTTGGTCCAGGCCAAGCTGTCCAATCCGCCGGGATCGGCCGCTTCAAACATCCCGGCCGCCTCGTCCAGCCAGCGCTTGGGCTCGGGATGGCTGCGGGAAAACTCGTACAGCCTGACCAGGAGCGTCGCGAGCGGCGTGTCGTCCTGGCCGTCCAGGATCAGATCGGCCAGCGCCTGAAACTCCGCGTCCCGCTCGTACCACGCCTCCATCTGCTCGTCCAGCACGTCCTGGCGCAGCAGTTCGGCTTCCATCTGGTCAGCGATGCGGAAATCCGGGTCCAGCTCCACCAGGTAGTAATACTGGCGCAGGAGCGAAAGACAGAAGGAGTGAAGCGTGGTGATCGTCGCCCGCTGCAGCAGCGCCAGTTGACGCCGCAGGTGGGCGGAGTGGGGCTGCGCCTTCAGCGCCTTGCGCAGGGCGTCGCCGATGCGGTGCCGCATCTCTGCGGCGGCCGCGTTGGTAAAGGTGACCACCAGCAGTTGGTCCACCCCGACCGGATCGCTTTCATCCATGATCCGCCGGATGATCCGCTCCACCAGGACAGACGTCTTCCCGGAACCGGCCGCCGCCGCCACCAGCAGATTGCGGCCGCGCCGCGTAATCGCCCGCCACTGCTCCTCCGTCCACTGCTCAGGCTTGGCCTCTTGCTGCTGTGACATCGTCGTTTCCTCCTTCTTCCGTTTGCTGTTGGCCGGCCAGCATGCTCCACACCTGTTTGTTGTTCCATTTGGGCAGTTGGCGCATCTCCCCGGCCGATTCCGCGTCAAACTGGCAGACTGGTTTGTACGCGCAGAACTGGCATGCGGTCACGGTCCCCTGGACATACGGGGCGATCTGGATTTCGCCGTCGGTCATGCGCTGCCCGATCGCTTCCACCGTCTCCCGCACGTACTGCTGCAGCGCCTGAAACTGCTCCGGGGTGGCGACGGACGAACGGGCCGACAGGCTGCCGTCCTTTTTCAGCTCAAACGGCAGCAGTTCGGACGGCCCCTGCTCCACGTAGGCGTCCATCATCCGCGCCAGTTCCGGGTCGGCCAGCATCAGCCCCTTCATGCGCAGCTTTTTCGCCCGCTCCCTGGCGGCCTCGTCCGGTGTCAGCAGCCGCTTGGCGGTGACGAACGGATCGGCCACCTGGTAGTAAAAGACCCCCGCCGGTTCCGCCTTTTTCCCCAGCCAGGCCTCCGCGTTGGTCACCACCACGTCCAGGTAGACCAAGAGCTGCAGATTGAGCCCGTTCCACACGTCGGAGAGCTGGAGCTGCTTGGGGCCGGATTTGTAGTCGATGACGCGGAGATACGGCACTTCTTCGTCCAGCGACTGGTCCACGCGGTCGATGCGTCCGACGAGCAGCATTTCCGCCCCGTTCGCCAGTTTCAGCGCCAGCCCCGGCAGGTCACCGCCCGGGCCGAACGCCACCTCCAGCCCCACCGGAGCAAACCGGCTGCGCTTGGCGTGTTCCCCCAGCACGTAGATCGCCCGGCCCACGGCCCGCTTCAGTTTGCCGGACAGGTAGCGGTACCGGGCCGTCCGGGTCAGGATGCTGCTCCGCGTGGCCGGCACCAGCTCGTCCACCACCGCGCTGGCGAGCTGCATGCTGTCGGCCTCGGTCAGCCGTCCCCACTCCAGGTGTTCTTCGTTCATCTTTTCCACGGCCCGCTTCAGCGAGGCGTGGAACAGCTCGCCCACGTCAAACCGCTCCAGTTTGTACAGCCGCCGCTCGCCCAGGCGCAGCCCGTGCGAGGAAAAGTGGGAAAACGGACAGGCCTGGAAGCGTTCCAGGCGGGAGACGCTCATTCTCAGCCGCTCGCCGTACAGCGCCCGGCTGGTCTTTCTGTCGAGCGGCGCCGCCCGGTTGGTGTAGCGCAGGCCGGAAAGCAGCCAGCCTTCCCGTGCCGCATCGGGAGAGCAGCGGACAAACCAGTCGTACACTTCCCACCAAAAGACCGGAAGGGTGCCGCTCTTTTTCATTCCCCGCAAAAGCGTCAGCAGATGGCGAAACAATCGGCGCGGGCTGCCGAGCAGAAAGGCGTCCGCCTCCGCCTCTCCGGTCGGCTCGTTGTGGAAAAAGCGGTGAGGCGCGTCGGGAAGCACCTCTTTCACGCGCGAAAAGACGGACGACGGCAGAAGCGCCTTGCCCTCCTCGTCAGCCAGGGCGCAGCTCAGCGCCAGGCGCCGGGAGGGGCGCGTCATCGCCTGATACAGCAGGAACGGCTCGGCCATCAGCCGCTGTCTCGCGCTGGGCGCCAGTTCCACCCCCATCTCGGCCAGCCGCTCCCGCTCCGCTTCGTCCAGGATGCCTTCTTCCTTCGGCTTGAGCGGGATGACGCCCTCGTTGACGCCGAGCAGAAACAGCGCCTTGACGTCCGGCTGGCGGGAGCGCTCCATCGACCCGACCAGCACCTGATCCAGCGCCGGCGGAACCAGCCCCAGCTCGATGCTCTCCAGGCCGCTGTCGAGGACGCGGGCATACGTGGCGATTTCCATCTGCTCGTCGCCCATCACCTCCACCACCTGGTCCAAGAGGTTCATCAAGCCGTTCCAGACCTGGCCGTGCACCTGGGCATCCTCCAGGTCGCCCGCCGCTTCCGCCATCCGCTGCCAGCGCTCCAGCTTCTGCGGGACGTCCAGCGCAGCGAGAAAGCGGTACAACGCCGCCGTCATCTCCCGCACGTTCTCTTTTTCCGCCCGCTTCAGTTCCGCCTCAAACCGCAGCAGCGGAGCGGCGTAGCGGCGCCGCAGGCCGTCCGCCTCGGCGTCTTCGTCCGCCCCCGCCGGTCCGCCGAAGCGCCAGGGGGCCTCCTGCGCCCAGTGGGAGCCGTAAACACCGTGCGCCAGCACGTAGTTTTCCAAAACGTCAACCTGGCGCCGCACCGCTTCTTCCGCTTCCGCCCCCTCCGCCGCTTCCGGATCCGGACTGATCAGGTCGGTCTTGAAGCAGCGAAATACCGCCTCGTACCGCCACCTCCCGGCGATTACCTCCAAGGCGGAGCGGACCAGTTCCACCAGCGGGTGGTGCATGACGGTCCGCTTCTGGTCCAGGAAGAACGGGATGCCGTAATCGGTAAAGACGGTCGCCACCTCATCCGCGTACGTCCCGATCTCCCGGAGCAGGATGGCCATGTCCCGCCAGCGGTATCCTTCGTCGCGGGCCAGCGCGAGGATTTGCAGCGCCACCGCTTCCACCTCGGCACGCCGGTTGGCGGCCGAGAGCAGCGCCACTTCGTCCGCGCGGGCAGGGGCGGGCGGCGCTCCCGGATCGCCCCACTCAAAGTAGCGGGCTTCGAGCTGCTTGAGCCACGGACTGTGTGCAAAGCGGACAGGCTCCGTCAGCAGGACGGGCTTCTCCACGGCGACACCCGCTTCTCGCGCCATCGTCTCCAGCGCCCGGTACGTCCGCAGCGTGGGATGAAACAGGCCCAGTTCATCCAGGGACGCGTCCCGCTCGGCCGGATCGAGACAGAGAGCGATTGTCACCCGCTTGGCATGGATCATCAACTGTTCGATCAGCCGCAGCTCCTGATTGGTAAACCCGCTGAAGCCGTCGATGAACACCTCCGCCTGGCGGATGTAGGCCGATTCGCCCACCTTCGCCGCCACGCGGTTGAGAATGTCGTCGGCGTCGCAGTACCCGTCGGCCAGGTAGGCCTCGTACGCGCCCATGATCAGGCGCAGGTCGTGTATCTTCTGGTTGAGCGTGGCGCTCCCCCACTCCAGGTTTTCCGTATGTTCAAAGGTTACCCCGTACGATTTGCACTCGCTGATCAGCCGTCCCAACTGCGCCGCAAATCCGGGCTGCAGGGCGGAGCGGCCAAACACCTGAAGCTGATCCTTGTACCGCTCCAGCAGCAGGCGCAGCACCATGTGCTTGCCCAGGTCGTCCACCTGCATCAGCGTCAGATCGCCCAGCTCCTGCTGCAGGCGGTGGGCCAGCCGGCCAAAGCTGAGAACCTGCGTGCCGATCACGCCGCCCAGCCCGGACAGGGTGGCCAGCGTCTGCTCCGCCTGGAAACTGGCCTGCTCCGGCACCAGCAAAATCATCGGCGAGCCCAGCGGATCCTCCTGCAGGCGCCGGCCGATTCGCTCCAGAATCGTCCGCGTCTTTCCGGTTCCCGCCCGGCCCAGGACAAATTGGACCGCCATCCGTTTCCCTCCTCTTCGCTCTTCCTCGCAACGTGCCATGGCGGACGTACCGGCCTCGCTCCGCTCCCACGGCCGCACCGGTACACGTCCGCCGCCCTTACTCCACTTCCATGCTGATTTTGCTGCCTTCTCCCAGCGGTTCCGCCGGCGTCACGATCAAACGGCGCGGCATGCGCACGCGAATCTCCGGAACGTGGCTGATCACGCCGATCGTAAAGTCGTCCATGCGCAGCCGTTCCAGCGCGTCTATCACCACTTCCAGCAGCTCGGGGTCCAGCGTCCCGAACCCTTCGTCCAGGAAAAAGAACTCCAGGCGGCCGCCGCGCATCTGTATCTCCATGGAAAGCGCCAGCGCCAGCGCGAGCGACGTCAGGAACGTCTCCCCGCCGGACAGCGTGCTGACGGGACGTCGCATGCCCCCGGCCCCTTCATCCCGCAGGACGAATTCGCCTTCGTCGCCGATCTCCAGCGCGTAGCGGTTCTTGGTCATCCGCTTCAGGTGATGGGAGGCGTCGCGTGCGATCGAGGCCAGCTTTTCTTCCGCAATGAACTGGACGAACGCCTTTCCTTCCAACAGCTTTTTCAATTCCTCCAGCCTGCTCAGCTCGTCCGTCTCCGCCTCCAGCAGCTTTTGCAGTTCCTGCCACTTGCCGTGGTTCTCCTCGACGGAGGCGTACACCTGCCGGGCGACGGCCACCTGTTCCTTGGCAGCGTGATACGCCTGTTCCCACTCGTCCCAGGCCCGCTTCGCCGCCAGCCACTCCTCGCTGCCGACCGTCCGGCCGTCCAGCGCCTGCACCAGCCGCTCTTCGTCGTAGCGGAGGCGGGCCCATTCGCTTTCAAAGGCGGCCAGCCGCTCCTGGTACTGGGGCAGCAGTTCCTTTTCCCCGTACAGTTCCCGGACGCGTTCGGGCGTGCCGAGACCGCTCTCCATGAGCGCGCGCTGCAGCGCTTCCGCGGCCTCTGCCCGCTGCCGGGTCAGCACGGCGTACGTCTCCGAGTGCTTGACCAGGTCGTTCTGCACCCGTTCCCTCGCCTCGGCCGTCTGCCTGCGCCGCTCTTCCGCCGACGTGAGCGCCTCGCGCAGCGCCGACAGGGACCGCTCCACGAGAGCGAGGCGCTCGCAGGCCGGCGTGCCGCCGGTTCGCTCCAGCCACTGCGCCTGTTTTTGCTCCCACAGCCGTTTCCGGTCGTCATGCCGTTCACGCAGGGACGCTTCCCGGGCCAGCAGTTCCGCGCGGGCCGCTTTGGCCGCTTCTCGGCGGCTGCGCAGGCGCTGCATCTGCGCTTCCTGTTCGGAGCGAACCTGCTGCAGCCGGGCCGCTTCCCGGTCTTTTCGGCCGATCTCCTCAAACCGCCGCTCGATCTCCTCCATCGGCAGGTCGCCCCGCTTCGCATCGAGCGCCGCTTCCGCCTGGGCGACCCGGAGGGCGGCCGCTTCCAGACGCTCCCGCATCTCCGCCTGCTTTCGGTGAAGCTGCTCCATCAGCACGGCGATCCGTTCGTAGCGGCGGCGCTCTTCCGCCTCCTGTTCACGCAGCGCATCCGCCTGCTGCTGCAGCCGTTCCCGCTCGGCCGCGAGCCGTTCCCGGCGAGCGGCCTGCTCCCGCAGCGCGGCATCTTCCCGCTGATAGGCGTCCAGCAGTTCCTGGATGCTGCCCGCTTTCCACTTGTCACCGTGGCTCGCGCACTCCTGGCGGACGGCGGCGATCCGCTGTTCCAGCGCTTCCCGCTCTTCCCGCAGCGCGGCCTGGCGCTGTTCCCGGGCGCTCCGCTCCGCCTTGGCCGCCTGCAGCGCTTCAAAGGCGGTCCTGAGCTGCCGCTCCGCTTCCCGCAGCGCTTCCTCCGCCGCTTTTACCCGTTCCCGCAGTTCGCGGCCGTCCCGTTCGCCGTCCGCTTTGCCGGCGCCGCCGGGCACCGCCTGGGGATGGTGCGTCGAGCCGCAGACCGGGCAGGGTTCGCCGTCCGACAGACGCTCGCGGAGGAGGCGGGCCATGTTTGCTTCCTGCCACCGCTCCCATTCCGCGCGAAGCCGGTCGCGCTCCGCCTGCAGTCGGGCGAGACGCGCGTCCTCCGCCTGCCACGCCGCCTCCAGATCGCCGCAGCGGGCTTCAGCCTGTTCGCCTTCCCGCACGGCGGCCTGCCACTTTTCCTGCCAGACGGCCATCTGCTGAAGCAGGTCCCGCCATTGGCGTCCCACCTGCTTGATCTGCGCCAGCGTATCCCGGGCGTGCTCCCATTCCGCGTCCGACATCAGCGGCTGTGCGAGCTGTTCTTCCAGCCGTTTGCGCGCCTCTGCCAGCCGGGCCGCGCTCGCTTCCCAACTGGCGCGCAGCTTCTCCGCCTCGGCGGATGCCGCCTGCTGCTCCCGTTCCACGGACGCCAGCTCGGCCTCCAGCTCGCGACGCGCGTTCACTTCCCGTTCCCAGTGCTGTTTGGCCTCCCGCGCCGCCGTCAACAGGTCGCGCCACTCCGGCGTCACGGCGGCCGCGGCCAACTGTTCGGCCAGCCGCTGCCACTCGCGTTCCCCGTTCTCGAGCGCCGCTTCGTCCGCGGCCAACTGCCGTTCCGTCTCGGCCAACTGCTCGCTCACCGCCTGCTGCTCCCGCTCCAGGACGGTCCACTCGTCTCTTAGCGCCGCCAGCTCTGTCTCCCACTCCGCGGCCTGGATCAGCCTGCTCTTCTGTTCGATCAAGAGCGGTTCTTCCCGCATGAGCGCGCTCTGGCAGCGCTGGTACTCGCTCTCGGCGGCTTCGTGCGCCTGCCGGGCCGCTTCCTGTTCGCGCCGGCTCTGCTCCAGCTTCCGCGCCGCTTCCGTCCACTCCGCCTCCAGCCGCTCCCACTGCTGCACCAGCGGCCAGAGGCGCACGCTGGCCTCCCATTCGGCGATCCGGGCCTTCCACTCGTCCGCTTCCGCCTGCCGGGCCATCTGCTTGTCCAGCCGTTCCCGCACGCGCTCAAGCTCCTGCTGCCACTGGTAGAGCTGTTCCATCTCCTTGATTTTCCCAACCAGCTCCTGCTTTTGTTCCGCGTAGACCTGCTCCTGGCGGGCCGCTTCCTCCAGCGCTTCCCTTGCCGCCTGCAGCGCTTCGGGGCCGGCATCGCCCAAGGCCGCCGCCTCCAACTGCAGCTCGTGCAGCCTTGCCCGCGTCTTCTCCAGCGCGGCGCGCACGCGTTCATTCAGCTTTTCGCCGTAGATATGTAGATGAAACATCCGCTGCAGCATCTCGTTTCGCTCGCTGCCTTTCAACGTCAAAAAGCGGGAGAACTGCCCCTGCGGCAGCACCACGGCGCGGGTAAAGTCCTGCAGCGTCAGGCCGATCAGCGCCTCCACGGCCGCCGTGGCCGCGTTCGCTTTGGACTCCAGCACCACGTCCGGTTCGCCCGGCGCTTGGCCGCATTGGATGAGCCGCACCTCCGGGGGACGCCGGTTGCCCTTCTTGTCCAGGCCAAATTCCCGCTCGATCGTGTACCGGCGCCGTTCGCCCGCTTTGCCCAGCTCAAAGGTAAACGAGACGAACACCCGCTGCTCCAGTTGGTTCAACACATCCTTGGGATGGCTTCCCCCGCCCTGCCGGACGACCTGTCCGAACAGGGCCAGCGTGATGGCATCGAGAATCGTCGATTTGCCGCTCCCGGTCGGGCCGAAAATCCCGAACAGCCCGGCCTCGCAGAGCGTCTCAAAATCCACTTCCTGCATCTCCCGATAGCTGTGCAGCCCGGCCAGCTTCAAGCGTATCGGCTTCATCCCGTCTCCTCCTCTCCGGATTCTTCCGCCAGCAGGCGGAGGAACAGATCGACCAGCCGCTCGTCGGGCTGCGCGCCCCGCCTGCGCTCGAAAAAGCGGCGAAACAACTGGTCAGGCTGCAGCTCCGCCAGCTCGGTCCGCGCTTCTTCCCGCTCTTGTTCCCGCTCGCCCTGCACCACCACGCGCCGAATGCTGACAAAATCGTCGCTCAGTTTGCGCAGCCGCTGAAATTCGGCGGGATCGATCACGTCGGACACGTGCAGCTCCAGATCGATCCACGCGCCCGCGTCCCGTCCTTCTTCCAGCCAGCGCTCCACCTGGGCGATGCCCTCCGTCGCCTTCCAGCGGGCCAGCGGCTTGCCGCTTTGCAGGTAGACGATCTCTTCCTGCACCTCCCCGCCGGGAACGATCTCCACCAGCACGACAGCCTTGCTTTGGCCCGCTTCGGAAAAGCTGTACGCGAGCGGCGAACCGCTGTAGCGGATCAGGGGGCGCTCCCCCAGCTTCTGCAGGCGGTGCAGGTGGCCGAGCGCCACGTAGTGCGCCTGCGGCGGGAAGGCATCCGGTGAAACCGTCAGCGCCCCGCCGATCTGAATCGGCCGCTCCGACTCGGTTTCCTTGCCGCCCATGACAAAGAGATGGCTCATCACCAGGTTGACGGTATCCCCGCGAAACCGGCCGGCCAAATCGGCAAACAGCGTCTGGATCCGCTCGGAAAAGGCGAGCTGCATCTGCTCCGGCGTGAACGTCTCGCTCAACAGCTCTTTCAGGCGGGATTCCGACGGATACGGCAGGGCCAGCACGACGGCGTGATGGTCGACGTCCGGCACGGCCAGCTCCAGCCACGACGGTCCCCCGTCCACGATGCGCACGCGCTCCGGCGATGCCTCGGGACCGGACAAGAGCGGCGCTTCCTTGGGCAGGCCGAGCAGGACGATCCCGTGCTTGGAAGCGAGCGGCGCGGCCGCGCGAACGCGCTCCGGCTGGTCGTGGTTCCCGGCAATCACGACCACGCCGCGCCGCCCTCCCGCCGACAACCGCTCCAGCGCTTCGTAAAACAGCTCTTCCGCCCAGGCAGGCGGATTGACCGAATCGTACACGTCGCCGGCGACCAGCACCAGGTGGACCTCCCGCTCGTCCGCGATCCGGCACAGCTCGTCCACAAACGCGGCCTGTTCCGCGCGCCGGTCGCGCCCTTCCAACTGCCGCCCGAAATGCCAGTCGGCCGTATGTAAAATGCGCATGCTTTCACCCTTTCCCGATCATGTGTTTGCTTTTATTGTAACAAAAGCGAAGCCAGGCGCGGCAAGAAAAAAGCTGCAGCGCCCGTTTACCGGACATTTCCGCCGGCCGGTCCGCGCGGCTTAGGAGCGAATTCGTCCGGCAGGCGCCCGAAAGCCCCCCAAGCAAAAAGCCGCACACCCGGCACACGGCCGGATGGCGGCTTCGCTCGTTTTCGCTTGTCAGTGGCGAACAGTGGACTTGTGCGGCTGCTTGAGCGACTGCACGCACATGTAACAGATGACGGCAAACAGACAGGTAATGACCAGCGAGTGGAACAGGGTCGCGTACAGGTGCAGCCGGAACAGCACGACCAACCCGCCGCTCAGGATCTGCACCGCCGTCAGCACGAAGGCCAGGATGCTCGCCCCGTACAGGTCGCGCCGCTTCTCCTTGAAATGGCGGACGGCGTAGATCATGGCGCCCAGGACCAGCACGAACAGCAGGGCGGCAGCCGCCCGGTGCGCGAAGTGAATGCCGGTCTGTCCCGCCAGCTCGGGAATCAGTCTGCCCTGGCAGAGCGGCCAGTCACTGCATCCCATGCTGGAACCGGTATGGCGGACATAGGCGCCCAGGTAGACGACGCCATAGGCGTACGCGGCCACGCCCCAGATGTAATTGCGGAATCCCTTGGAGACGGGCATCTGCACCCATTTCTCCCGCTTGTCTCTCTGCAGCACGAACAGGCTTAACAGAAAGACGCCGGTAAAGGCCAGCAGGGAAAATCCAAAGTGCAGCGCCAGCACCCCGGACGACTGCGGCCAGATCACCGCGGATGCGCCCAGAATGGACTCCACGACGATAAAGAGCAAGCCAAAGATGGCCAGGTTGCGCACTTCCCGGTTGCCCCGGTAGCGGCGCCAGGCCATCACGGAAAACACACCGACCACGATGCCCGCGATCCCCGTGACGAACCGGTGCATGTATTCAATCAGCGATTCCAACGTGTATTCCGGGACCCATCTGCCGTTGCAGAGCGGCCAGTCGTTCCCGCATCCCAATGCCGATTCGGTCTTCGTTACCAGCGAGCCGCCAATCATCACGCCCAACATGACGAGCGTGGCAACGACAGCCAGCGGTTTCAGCCATTTTTCCATCTGCGAACACCTAGCTCGAATAGATTGTTGTTGCCCCTTTTTACAATAGTAAAACATCCCCCGCCATGCAAGGGATGTTCCGTTGCCATTTGTGAGCGTTGCGTGTCAAAAGTTCGCGATCATCGTGCTGACGACGATGGCCGCGCAGAACACGGTCAGGTACAGAATGGAATACCCGAACAGCTTGCGCGCCCACGCCAGGTCATCCTTGGCATGGAAGCCCTGGTACAGGAACACGATGTACAGCAGGCCCATGACCGCCATGACCGCCAGATAGAGATAGCCGACGTTGCCGTGCAGGAACAGGAGCAGCGAGGCCGGCAGCAGCACGGAGCCCCACAGGAACATCTGCCGCTTCGTCTCGGCAAACCCTTTGACCACCGGCAGCATCGGAATGCCGCCTGCACGGTAATCTTCCGTTTTCAGCATGGCCAGCGCCAGGAAATGGGGCGGCTGCCACAGGAACAGGATCAAAAACAGCAGCCACGCGCTCGGGTCCATGTTGTTGGTGACCGCCACCCAGCCGATTACCGGGGGAGCCGCACCGGAAACGCCGCCGATCACCGTATTCAGGCTGGTGACGCGCTTCAGCGGTGTGTAGATCAACACGTAGAAAATATGGCCGATCAAGCCCCAGACCGCCGCCAACGGGTTGGCAAAGACAGCCAGCACGACCAGACCAGCAAGCAGGAGCGCGATTCCGAGCAGAAGCGCATGACGGGGCTGAATGCGCCCGGACGCCAGACCGCGGTCCCTGGTGCGTTTCATTTTTTGATCGAGTTCACGGTCGTAGTAGTTGTTCAGCACCGCACCGGACATGATCACCAAGGCGGTGCCGAGCATGGTGAACAGCGCCAGTTTCCAATCGGGAAAACCGTGGGAAGCCAGCCACAGACCGGTAAATGTTGTCATCAGGTTGGACATGGTGATGCCCGGTTTGGTGAGCTGCACGTAATCGCGCCAAGTGGCCTGCTGCACCGGTTGGGCCTGCATGGCGGAATCGGTATTGAGCGATTCCTGCATCGTCACTTGCTGGTCCACGTTTCGTACCTCCTGTCTCATTCGTGCAAACATCCCTTTACAAGGGCATACCGCTTCAAGCGAGGAAGCGGCGGCCCGAATCTCTCACACGTATTCGTTTCGACGAATAAATCAGCTTACATTGTAGCGAATCAGGTCGAAACTAGTCAACGTGCGGGGTGCGCGAGTGTGCCCGCTCCCCCGCGCTTCGCTGCGGCTACCGTTACTGTATCAGAAGAAGCCGGTCCAAAACGACGTCATTCTTGACAAAATTTCAACATGCGCTTACCAGCCGAAGATGACGTCCAGCACGCCGGCCGTCTCTCCGCCCGGATAAATCAGGTACAGCAGGGTGTATACGGTTACGCCCGTGATCGCCGAGCCAAACCAGATCACCGAAGTCCAGGGGCCGATTTTTTTGTGCTTGGCATACTGCTTTTTGTACCCGTAGTAGAGGGTAACCAGCCCCATCACGCCCCCCACCGTGGCCAGCACGATGTGGAAGAGCAGGAAGATTTGATAGAAGATGCGGATATCGTCCGGGCCGCCAAAATGGGTATTGCCCACAAAGGCCGTGCGGGACACGTAGGTGATAAAGAAGATGGTGGCGCAAATGGCCGCCCACTTCATCAGCTTGATGTGCGTTTCCGTCCGGCGGCGGCGGATGTTATACCAGCCGAACGCGACGAGAATGCCGCTGATGGCGATAAACGACGTGCTGATTGTCGGCAGAATGATCGACATGTCCTACACCTCAAATCGTCCGTTTCTCTCTGTTTGTTACGCATTTCCCTTGTCGGCGCCGGACGCAGCCAGATCGCCCAATTGCGGTCCGGGCGTCTGCTGGTCCATTGGCAAATCGTACTGTTTCTCCTGTTTATACCATCGGAAGAAGATGTACGCCAGCACCGAGCTGTATACCCCTTCCTGCACCAGCTTCATGATGATGCCGCCCAGGCGCTGGTCCTCGAAGGCGGTATGGCCCGGAAACAGCAGAGGCGCATTCATGTAGCTTTGATAAAGCGGCTCGCTCGCGAAAATGATCAAGGCACAGGACGGCGTAATCAAGACGCCATTGAGGAACAGATACGCCATTTTCCGCAGCCCTTCCAACGGTTTCTCCTGCACGGGAAGCGGACTTACGATCGGCCACCACATGCAGAAGGCGGCGAGAAAGATCACCGCGTGAATGGCGTTCATCCAGTCGTGATTCTGGGCCGCATAGTCCAGAATCGCCGGAAAGTGATAAAAGGAAAGCAAGCTGTTGAAGAGAAGCGCCGCTACCACCGGTCGGGTAAAGAAACGAAGGACGGCCCGCACCCCCCGGTTGCGGAAAATGACGGCCCACAGCCAGCCCGGAATGCCCAGCATGATCATCGGCGGCAGCGCAATGAACAGCAGGGCCATCTGCAGCATGTGCATGCTGAACAGGTAATGGTGCCCCAAGTAGTTGATCGGACTTCCTGCTGCCGCGTACAGGACAACCATCGCCAGGACAAAGATGGTCTTTTGTTTCCCGGTCGAAGGCTCTGCATCGGCAAAGCGGCTGCGCAGCGGTCCGGTCACCAGGAAATACAGGATGACCAGCAGCAGCGTGATCAGCATGACTTCCGGATTCCACAGATCGGAAAAAGGGCCGATTCCCGTATCGGACGCGTTGTGATGCTGATGGTGATTATGCATGAATCCCGTCTCCTTTCCTACTAGAAAGGGTGCCCTCCATTCAAACTCCATTATACCGCTGATTTTAGCTTTCTTCCGCTTGTAAAAATGAACAAACTCGGACAAATATTCGACTGATTGCAGCGCGTCAGCCTGTTTGCCACCGCTTGCGCTCCCTTGGTGAACTCGTCATCCCCTTGCGGATGCGCAAAAAAAAGGGCAGACCAAGAAGTCTGCCCTTCTTCCTGTTTCTGCTTTTAGACCCATACCCAGTACACAAATGCGATAACCGTTGCCAGCACGAAGAACAGGCCGGCAAAGATCGAGATGCGGGCAAACTCATGCCCCTTTTGGTCCATGTGCATCCAGAAGAACAACTGGAAGAGCGCCTGGACAAACGCCAGTCCGACGATAAAGGGTACGGTAAATCCGCTCGGCACCACCTCATAAGCGACGGCGACGAAAGCCAGGGCGGTGAGCACGAGGGAAGCGCTGAAGGCCACAATGTGGTTCTTCGCGCTTTCCTTTTTCACTTTGGGCTTGCGTACTTCTTCATTTTGCGTATGTGCTCCCATCGCTTATCCCACCTTTCCACCGATCATGCCCATGAGATAGACCACGGTAAAAATGAACACCCACACAACGTCGATGAAGTGCCAGTACAGGCTGGCGACGTAAAACTTCGGAGCGGTCACCACGGTCAGGCCTTTTTTGACGGCCGCCAACTGCAGGGTGACGATCCAGAGAATCCCGAACAGCACGTGGCCTCCGTGGAAGCCAACCAGCGTATAGAACGCCGAGCCAAATGCGCTGGACGAGATCTTGTGTCCTTCATGGTAATAGTGCATGAACTCGTAAATTTCCAGGACGAGGAACCCGAGACCGAGCAGGACCGTCACGGTCAGCCAGGCTTGCAGTTGTTTCAGGTTTTTCCTGTGCATCGCCAGCACCGCAAACACGCTGGTGAGCGAACTGGTCAACAGCAGCAGCGTTGCAATCGCCACGAGCGGCATGTCAAAGAGCTGTTGCGAAGTAGGTCCGCCGTTGGTCTGGTCGCGCAGAGCGATGAACGTCGCGAACAGCGAACCGAAGAGAACGGTTTCCCCGCCAAGGAAGAGCCAGAAGCCAAGGATCTTGTTCTTCCCTTCCAGGGTGGCTTTTTCCGGTTCGTCAGGCAGAACCGCGTGTACGTGATGAGTATCCATTACGCCTTAACCCCCTTCTCTTCGATTTCGTCCGGTTCAATGTGGTAGCCCGGGTCGTCTTTCAGCGAACGCAGCAGCATGCACGCAAAATTGATCGCCAAGCCAATGACGACGACCACGTAGTTGTGATACATGAACCCGTAACCGGCGATAGTCAGCCCTACAGACATGACGAACGGTAGGTAGGAACCGGACGGCATGTGGATGGAGCCCAGCGGTTCGGCCGGGGTCATGCCTTTGTGTCCCGCCATTTTTTCTACCCACAGTGCGTCCAGACCGCGTACCAGCGGCGTTTGCGCAAAGTTGTACTCCGGCGGCGGAGACGGAATCGCCCACTCCAGCGTGCGGCCATCCCACGGGTCGGCCGGCGCGCGTTTGCCGCTCTTCGCGGTGACGGCGATGTTCACCAGGAACAGAATCGTACCGATGCTCATGCCGAACACGCCGATCGTACTGATGAAGTTGCCCAGTTCCAGACCTTGGCCGGCCAGGTAGGTGAAGACGCGGCGCGGCATTCCCATCAGACCCAGGAAGTGCTGCGGGAAGAAGGTCAGGTGGAACCCGATGAAGAACGTCCAGAAGTTCCACTTCCCGAGCGTTTCGTTCAGCATCTTGCCGAACATCTTCGGCCACCAGTAGTACAGGCCGGCAAACAGACCGAATACGAGACCGCCTACGATTACGTAGTGGAAGTGCGCCACGACGAAATAGCTGTCATGGTATTGGTAGTCAGCAGCCGGAATCGAGAGCATGACCCCTGTCATACCACCGATGGTAAAGGTCGGAATGAAACCGACTGCAAACAGGTTCGCTGTGGTAAATCGAATTTGACCGCCCCACATGGTGAACAGCCAGTTAAAGATTTTGATACCGGTCGGCACCGCAATCAACATGGTCGCCAGACCGAACAGCGTGTTGGCAATCGGCCCCATGCCGGTGGTGAACATGTGGTGCGCCCACACCATGAAGCCGAGGAAACCGATCAGCGTGGTCGCGAATACCATGGAGCTGTAACCAAACAGACGCTTTTTCGAGAATGTACTTACGACTTCAGAGATGATACCAAACGCAGGCAGAATCAGGATGTACACTTCGGGGTGACCGAAGATCCAGAACAGGTGCTGCCAGATCAGAACGTTACCGCCGGCATCCGTGTTGAAGAAGTTGCCCCCGAACAGGCGGTCGAACATCAACAGCACCAGACCGACGGTGATGAACGGAAATGCGAACAGAATCAAACCGGAAGTCACGAAGGACGCCCAGGTGAACATCGGCATGCGCATGAAGGTCATGCCCGGCGCGCGCATGTTGATGATCGTAACCAGGAAGTTGATCCCACCGATCAGGGTACCCAGACCGGCGATCTGCAGACCGAGCACGTAGAAGTCAATGCCGTGGCCGCTGTACTGGTTGAGCGCCAGGGTTGGGTAAGACGTCCAGCCGGCGTCAGGCGCACCGCCCAAAAACCAACTGGTGTTCAGGAGCACGCCCCCGAAGAAAAAGAGCCAGAAACCGAGCGCGTTGAGGAACGGAAACGCAACGTCGCGCGCACCGATTTGCAGCGGAACAACCGCGTTCATCAGGGCGAAAATCACTGGCATGACCGCCAGGAAGATCATCGTGGTGCCGTGCATGGTAATCAGTTCGTTAAACGTCTTGGCCCCGACGACGGAAAGCTCCGGATACATCAATTGCAAACGAATCAGCAGGGCCTCAATACCGCCGGCCAGGAAGAAAAGGCCGCCGGCAATCAGGTACAGGATCGCGATTTTCTTGTGGTCCACTGTCGTGAGCCAATCCCACAGCCCTGACCGTTTTGGTGCATGAGAAGCATGTGCAGACACGGTTTTACCTCCTTTTTAGCGTCACTGCCTCATGACGGTTGCTTACTGTTTCTTTTCGTCCTTCACACTGAGGGTGTACAGGTAATCAACCAGCGCGTTCACTTGGTCGTCGCTCAAGTTCAGGTTTGGCATGTTGTTGCCCGGCTTCATTTTTTGCGGGTCTTTCAGCCATTCCTCGAGGTATTTCGGCTCGTTCGGCTTGATGCCCGCCACGCGCATGCGATCAGCGAAGTTGGTCAGGTTCGGGCCCAGTTTCCCGCCTTTGCCCGCTACAGCGTGGCAGCCCATACAGCTCTTTTCGAAAATGGCTTGGCCTTCTGCGGCAATGGCGGTTGCCTTCACCGGCTCGGCAGACTGCACGGCTTTCATCTTCTGTGCCCACTTGTCGAAGTCGGCCTGCTCCATCACTTCCACTTTGAAGTCCATCAGAGCATGGGACGCCCCGCACAGCTCGGCGCATTTACCGTAGAAGGTGCCGGTTCTGTCGGCCTGCAACCAGATTTTGTTTTCCAGGCCCGGGGTGGTGTCCATTTTACCGCCCAGCGCCGGAATCCAGAAGGAGTGCACGACATCAGCGGACGATACGGTGAATTGAACCTTTTTGCCAACCGGCAAAACCAGGTCTTGCGCGGTGGCCACACCAAGATCCGGATACTCGAACTCCCACCAGAACTGGTGGGCAGTCACCTTAACTTGAAGCGCTTCCTTATTGGAGTATTCGTCAGCCAAGGTAAAGTTGGTCTTGACCGTCGGCACTGCCATGATAATAAGGAGCAAGAACGGGATAACAGTCCAAAGGATTTCCAGTGTGTGACTGCCCTCTACCTGCTTCGGAATACCTTCTTGTCCCCGACGTTTACGATAACGAATAAGTACGTACGTCAAGATCAGCATAACGACGATAAACACGCCGATCATGATAGAGGAGGACAGCATCATCAAGTCATACTGCATTGCAGCAACCGGACCCTGCGGCTTGAGAGCGGAGAGCTCATTTGTGCCACAACCGGTTACTACCAGCGCCAGCAAACCAAATAGAAATAGCTGACGCCAAAACTGTTGCCAACTCTTCATACCATTGAACCCCTCTTTCTTTCGTGTTGGTAACATTCCGCCCGCAACCTGCCGTGCAGTCGAATGTTTATTCGTACTCTTTTGTCTGTCAACGATCACTCCGCCTGCTGCTATCCCCCACTATGATACCCAAAGCTGAAAAGTATTAGCAACCGGAGAGCGCGACAGACAAATAGAGTAAGGGCCGTTCCCTACAGCTACCTCGACTGGTAACCTCTTAAGTATACATAATTTTCTTGGAAGCTCCCATGCCATTTGGAATAAATCTGTTAACAAATTTATGAACAATTTTGTGAAACTATTTTTCAATGGGTTGACAAGCCGATTCTTTTTCGTGAGAGACCCGGCTGTGCAGTGCCATGCCGCCGACGACCAGCAGCATTCCGGCCCACGACCATGCCCCCGGCAGCGGCGCGGACAGCAGGAGCACTTCCAGCAGCACGGCAAACACCACTTCGCCCGCCTGCGTGGCTTCCACCGCGGCCATACGCCCGGGACTGCCCTTGGACAAGTCGGCAGCCTGAAAAAACAGCACCGTCGCCACGATCCCGGACGTCACCGCCACGATCAGGGACTGCACCGTCTGGCTGACGCTGGGCAGTCCCTCCGCCGCCGCTCCCCAGACTGCCAGCAGCAGCCACAGCGGGATGCTGGCCAGCGTCATGCCCAGCACCCGCTGGTAGGCGTCAAGCCGCCCCCGGGTAATCGCCATCATCTTACGGTTGCCGAGCGGATAGGCAAAAGCGGCGACGACAACCGGCACGATCCCGTACAGCGCCTCCTTGAGCCCGAGCGCCTTCGCGTGCTCCATCTGCATCAGGGCCACCCCGGCCAGGATGATCAGGGACACGGCCAGCCCCTTGTACGGAATTTTCTGACCCAAAAACGGAACAAGCAGCGAACCGGCGACGATGGTCACCTGCCACGTGCCGGCGATCAGCCAGCCCGGACCGTACGCGGCAGCAAAACTGAGCGGACCGTAAAACAGCCCGAGCCCGACGAAGCTCCAGACCAGCCACGCCCACGGTCTGGCCCCCATCTCCCGCCACAGCGGGCGCAGATTGCCGCGCAGCCAGACGATCGCCAGCAAAAACGGGACCATGAACAAATAGCGAAGCGAGGAACTCCAGATCCAACTGCCTCCCGCCAGATCCATCGCCCGGTTGAGCACAAACGTAAAGGCAAAAAAGAAGGAAGCCACAACGCCCAGCACGATCGCCCGCACCACCATCCCCCATTTCTCCAGCCATTTCCCTTTTGCCTCTCCAAGTTGTAGCATATCCCGACCGCCGTCTCCTGTCAAAGCGGCCTCGTCCCGTTTTCGCACCTTCTCCATCTCCCGGGGCGGGATGGATCATATAGGCGGCGGTTCACACCGGCTGCCGCGAGCGGCGGCGCTTCCCGTCCGGCAGGAGGTTTCGGGTCCGACCGGCAAAAAAGCCCCTCGGAAAGCCATCGCGGCATTTCCGGGGGCATCGCATGTCACGCCTTTTCCGCGCGTCCGCTCCTGATCAGCCAGAGGTGCTGCAGGTATTCAGCCACGCCGAGCAGGATGGCGGCAAAACCGGCGCCGATGGGGACGATCCGCGCCCCGGGCAGGACAAAGGCGCTCAGGTTGACGATGAGGAAGGCGGCGATAAAATCGACCGCCGTACTCAGCCACAAGGTGCCGGGCCTCAGCAGAAACAATTCCAGCACGTGTCCGGCGATGGCGAAAAACAGTCCCACGCCGATCGACTGATAGAGGGAGGCGTAATTCAGCTCCGGGAACAGGGCATCGGCGAGGACGACCACCGCCGGGCAGACGAACAGCTTTACGAGCAAACCGGCCACCAGCATCCTTCCTCCTTCTGTTGGACTACCTTCAGTATGTCCGCCGCCGCTGCCGCTTAACCCGCCGGCCCGAGCCTCCGACCCGCCCTGCCGCGCGAACGGCCGCCGGGCGGTACGCGCCGCTTCCCGATCGGCACAGCTCGCCTCGCGCGCCGCAGGCTACGCCGCTTCCTGCCGCTCCTGCCGCGGATACGCCAGCGTCACCACCAGGCTGACGACGGTCAGCAGCGCGAGCACGACAAAGATCTGATGCAGCCCGCCGGCCAGCGCTTCCCGCGCCGCCTGCAGCACGTCCGGCGGGAAGTGCCGGGCCGTCTCCGGGGTGAGGATCTTGTTGACGTCGACGCTCTCCGTCCCCTGGATGCCCTGTACGGACCGATTGAGCATCAGACCGAACAGGGCGATGCCAATCGTCTGCCCCAGCGTCCGGATCAAGGTGTTGGTCGCCATCGCGGCTCCGCGCAGGTTCCAGCCGACGGACAGGACGGCGCCGGTAAACGAGGTAAAGGCAAAGCCGAACCCGAAACCGACGACAAAGGTGATCACAAACAGCATCCCGTGCGGCGTTTCCGCCGAAATCAGCGCCAGCCAGAGCGTCGCCCCGATCAGGGCGATCAGCCCGATCAGCGAGGTGGTGCGAATCCCGATCCGGGCCAGCAGTCGGCCGCTCCACGCCGCTCCCAGCGGCCATCCGATCGACATCGGAATCAGCGTCAGGCCGGAGCCGGTCGCTCCTTGACCGTAGACCCCCTGAATCCACATCGGCAGATAAAAGGAGACGGCCACCAGAACGGCCGCCAGCAGAAAGCCCGCCAGATTGGCTACGCTGATGGCGCGGATGGAAAACAACTGCAGCGGCAGCATCGGTTCGGGCGACTTTTTCTCGATGTAGAGAAACAGCGCCAGGCCGCACGCGGCAGCCGCCAGCAGCCCGACGATCAGCGGCGAATCCCAGGGGTGTTCCGTCCCGCCGCTCAACAGCGCGTACAGCAGCGCGGACATGCTGGCGGTAAACGTCGCGACCCCGGCGTAATCAATATGCTTCCGCTTCTTTTCGATCTGCTCGTGCAAATACATCCCGATCAGGGCGATGGACACGATCCCGAACGGCAGATTCATGTAAAAGATCCAGTGCCAGGAGACGTAGTCCACCAAGAGGCCGCCGGTCAGCGGGCCCAGGATGCCGGAGATGCCCCAGATCCCGCTCATCCACCCCTGCACTTTTCCCCGCTCTTCAAACGGGTAGATGTCCCCGATAATCGTATAGGTAATGGTGATGATGGCGCCAGCGCCCATCCCTTGAAAGGCGCGAAACCAGATGAGCTGTTCCATCGTCTGGGACAGCCCCGACAGCACCGACCCGATCAGAAACAGGCTGGCCCCGACGTTGAACACGATTTTCCGTCCGTACAAGTCGGCCAGTTTTCCGTAAATCGGGGTGGTGACCGCCGACGTCAGCAGGTAGATGGACACCACCCAACTGATCAGATGGAGTCCTCCCAGATCGCTGACGATGGTGGGCATCGCCGTGCTGACAATCGTCCCTTCGATGGCGGCCAAAAAGGTGGCGATCATCACGGCAATGGTCACATTGCGCTTGTTTGTAACGGGTTTCATCGACACATCCTCCACTCCTGCCGTTACCGGCGTTCTTTTCCGCTGGCGCCGTCCGGTTCCGGCCGCTGCAGCGCATCCGCCAGCCGGAACATCAGCCCGGAAAGCGGGCGCCGCTCCCCTTCCGCGAATCCGGCAAACGTTTCCCGACTGCTCGCCGCGGCCATTCACCTGCCCGCCGGACAGCGGTGCCGGGCAACGCAATGACGCGGCCACCGACACAAGACGAACGACCTGTGCCGCCGGTAATCATGCGGCCCAGGTCGCCACGTGCACACGCCCTCGCTATTCCTCTTCGCTCGCTTTCTGCTTCGCCAGTACGGGGTCGAGCAGGGTTGGGCCGTACTTTTTCTCCAATCCTTTTATCCACTCGTCTTGGTATTTGGCACGGTTCTTGCCCGCCAGTTTTTCCTTGATTTTCTCCCGCGCCTGTTCCAGGGTGGGCACGGGATTGCCCAGTTTCTCCTTGTTCTTGTCGTAGTACTCCTTGATTTGCTCTTCCGTCACCGGATACGCCTTTTCAAACAGCTTGTCTTTCAGCATCACGATTTTCAGCGCTTCCCGGAACGTCTGCTCGTTGAATCCCTTCTTTTCCAGCGAGCGGCGGAATGCTTCATCCGAGCCCAGCGACTTTTTCAGCGCGTCAACCTGCTTTTCGAGTTCCGCTTCGTCAATCGTGACCCCCTGCTGCTTCGCTTCCTGGGTGATCAGCGCATCCGCGATCAATTGGTCCATGACCCGTATCCCGTACTTGTGTTTCAACGCGTCGCTGAATTGCGACTCGGTGATCGTCACGTCTCCCACCTTGGCGACAGCCGGATCTTCCTTCTCTCCCTCCGAAAGCCCCACCACTGCCAGCGCCAGCAGCAGCACGGCGGCAGCCAGGATGGATACATCAAACTTTTTCATCAGGTCGTCCTCTCTTTCTTCGCACTTCTACGCCATTATGCCATTATAATAGAGAGCGGTTGCGGAAGAAAGATGGAATCACCGTTCCACAACCTTTCCACAATGGTGACAAATTTGTGACAACCCTATAATAAGTACTTGGTAAACAAAGCGGAAATCACGGAGGCAATGACCGGCCCCAAAACCGCCCAAATCTGCAAAAACCGCTCCTGCTTTCTCCCCTTGTCCCCTTCGATCATTTTGGTAAATTGTTCCATATCACTTTTGTCGTGGTCCAACAATTGCAGGATCAAGTCCTTCTCCGTCGTGCCCCGTTTCAGCTCCAGCTCCGTCTGCAATTTGGTGATCGCCTGCAGCAGTTCGGCGCGAACCTCCTCCATCCTCTCCAGGCGGTGTTCGATGCGCTCCAGCCATTTGGTCGCCACGGACATTTTTCCTTCCAGTTGGTCGATCCGTTCCTCGAACTTGTCCAGGCGTTGATAGATACGCTGCACGCTGTCCTGTGTCATCTCGTTTTTCCCCGGTGTCATGGCTCCCACCTCCTCCATCTTTCTCTTTACTCCTTATTTATGAGAAGCGGCCGTGCTTTGCTTGTACCACCGCCCCTTGGGGCACCGGCAGCAGCAAAACAGGCCCCCGACCAATCAGGAGCCTGTTGACGGGAGCCGCAGGGGAAAAAGGCCCGCACATGGCTGCGGGCTTTCCTCACGATTCGATCCAGCGGCAGAGCGGACCCAGCGCCCTGCTCGCATCCTGGTAGCCCAGGTTGTACAAGTCCAGCAGCCGGGCCGGATTGCGTTCCACCCGGCGGATGCGGACCGGTTTGCTCGGCGTAATGACGAAGGCCCGCTTCTCCTCACGCAGCGACCTGATCCGCGCCAGTGTCTCATTGAACCGGCGGTGATGATCGAACAAGACGCGCACCAGATGCTTGTACCGGGGAAACAGCCGCTCTCCCAGCCAGGACAGGTTGACCGGCTGCCGGACGTACTCTTCCGTCCCTGTGCGCACGACAACAATCCGTTCGTTACCGTCCCGAAGCGACTTTTCGATCGGGATCGGGTCGGCCAGCCCGCCGTCCAACAGCGTCACCCCCTGGTACTGCACCACCCCCGACAGCAGCGGAATGCTGCAGGAGGCACGCACCGCCAGCAGGAATTCCTTGTGCTCGTCTTTGGAAAAGTAGACGCTCTCTCCCGTCTCGAAGTTGGTGGCTGCGACCACCAACTGTTCCGTGGCCTGGGAAAAGACGTCGAACGCCAAAGGACGAATCTGCCCGCAGATCTCGTCAAAGAGACTGTCCAAGCCCAGCATGCAGCCGTGGCGAAACAGGTTGCGCCACGAAAAATAACGCATGTCGCACAGGTGTTCAATGTAGATCGACTTGCCCAGTCCTTTTTCCCGCGCCAGATAGGTGAGCGCGTTGCAGGCGCCGGCCGAGACGGCCGCCACGTACGGGGCGATCAGGCCGTGCTCCAGAAAGCAATCCAGTACACCGGCCGTGTAGATGCCTCTCATCCCGCCTCCCTGAAGCACCAGGCCAAACCTGCTCATGCCGTGTCCTCCCTTCCGTCGAGACGGTATCCTTTCGTTAGTATTTCTGGGATGCACACAGACATGCACGGACAAGCGGAGAGCCGGCACCCTGCCGCGGGACGGTGCCTCGCGCCTTCTTCGCCGTCAGCAGGCGGGGCAGCGCGTTCTCGAAGGATGCTCCACGAACTTGTCAAAGAAATCGCGGAAAACGTTCCCCACACCCCCGCCCGTTCCAGTATGATAGGGGTAATGAAGACAAAGGGGGCATTTTTGGTTGAAACAGCGAATTGCTTGGATTACGGACAGCACGGCCTACGTGCCTGATGAACTGCGGGAGAGGCATGACATCCACATCGTGCCGCTGGACGTGATTTTTGAAGACGGAACGTATGAGGATGGGTTCGGGTTGTCCCCCGAGCAGCTCTACGAAAAAATCGACCGCGCCCAAACGGTACCCACAACCTCGCAGCCATCGGTCGGAAAATTCTTGAAACTTTACGAATCATTGGTGGAAACCTACGACTGCGCCATTGCCGTCCACCTCTCCAGCCGGTTGAGCGGCACCTACAACGCCAGTCTCAACGCCGCCGGCATGGTGGACTTCCCGATCGAGGTCGTGGATTCGCAAATCGTTTCCTATCCGATCACGGCGCTGATCCTCAAAGGCATCGCACTGGCCGAGCGGGGCGAGGACTTCCGCGCCATCGCCGCCGCGCTGCGCAAAGAAGCGGCCAAAAACGAAAACTACATCGTCATCGGCAGCCTGTCCCAGCTTCACAAGGGCGGCCGGTTGAGCAGCGCCCAGTTCTTCCTCGGCAACCTGCTGCAGATCAAACCGATCTTTCGCATCCGCGGCGGCGTGGTGGAACTGTTTGAAAAGGTGCGCACGGAAAGCAAGGCCGTCAAGCGCATCCTGGAGCAGTTGGAGGCCGCCCGCAAGAAGCACCGGATCACGGAAGTGCAGATTCTGCACGGCAACGTCCTGGAAAAAGCGCTGGAACTGAAGGAATCGATCACAGCCAGATACCAGGACATCCACGTCCTGATCGGCCCGCTCAGCTCGGTCCTGGGCGTCCACGGAGGGCGCGGCACGCTGGCCCTCACCTGGACCAACGAACCGCGCGAACAGGAGTAACCGGCCAAAACAAAAGCACCGTCCGCATCGACGGTGCTTGTCGTTTTCTCCATGTGTTTCGGCCGGCTGCTCCGGACTTCTGCCCCCAATCAGCGTCCGCAAGACGACGTCGTTACTTCACCGCGACCAGCAGAAACCGGTGCGCGGGGATGTCCACGTATCCGTCCCGCTCGATGACCCGGTGAATCCGCAGCAAACCGTCCGCGCAGCGCTCCACGGAAAAGTCGGGCACCTGCCAGGGGATCGCCTGCAGGTAGTACACGATCGCCCCCACGTCGTAAAACCGTGTAAAGGAGAATACTTCCCTCCGCTCCACCACCGTGAGACCAGCCGCTTCCAATTGGGCGGCCGCGTATGCCAGATTCCAGTGCAGGTACTCCTCCGGCACCGGCGCTTCCAGCATCCGGTTCAATTCCAGGTCGTTGTGGCCGCCCACCTGCTGGGTGATGAAGCAGGCGCCCGGCTTCATGATCCGGCAGACCTCTTCCGGCCGGTACGACTCGTGCCGGTTGATCACCAGCTCAAACACCTCGTCCGCAAACGGCAGGTCAGCTTCGCCGTCCGCCTCCACCACCGTCACGCCCAACGGCTCCAGCCGCGCGCGGGCAACCGGCACATTGGGGGCGTACCCCTCGGTCGCAAAGGTTCGCGGCGGCAGCGGCCGCAGCAGCGACAAGAGCTCGCCGCCGCCCGTTCCCATGTCGAGCAGCGATTCGGCGCCTCGCAGCCTGCGCGATACCAGGTTCGCGTAATTCCAGGGCAGCGGCGCTTCTTTCATCCTTCCCGTTCGGGTCACGTAGGAAAAATCCCATCCCGCAAACGGAACCGCGGTTTCCGCTTGCAGCCAATCGATCCAGGCTTGTTGATCCATCGACAAAACTCCTCCCGTCTCATGTGTGTGGGCATGTCTGGTCCGCTCCGTTACACAGGGCGGGCGGAGCTCGAATGGTCAGGCAGCGTTGTTATCTTTCACGGAACAAACGGTACACCATCGTCACCTCCTAGTGGGAGAATTGAAAGAGAACGAAGCCGACGCAGGCGGCATTCAACAAAAAGGTAATGCCCATACCGAGCATCATGCCCTGAAGAATGCCGGTTCTGCTGCGAACCGCGATCGCGGTCACGACGATCACCGGCAGCATGTAGACGAGCTGGGCCACCCCGATAAACAGAAAGCCTTGCGGATAAAAGAACAACAGCAAATGAAGCAGGGCGGTGATACCGATCCCGATCCCCACATCGGCGGCGTGACTCCCCGGTTTGTCAGACATGGCTTCCCTCCGTTTGCCGTTCGTCTCGAATCGCCTTCAGCACTTCTTCCCTGCCGTCCCGATAGAAGAGGTTGTAGGTGTCAAACGGGATGATCCGCCCGTCGGGATGGACGATGTGGACACACGACTTCTTGACCGAACGGACGTCAAAATTGTACGGGTCCAAAAACTGCATGATGATGACGCGAAACACGTTTTCGTACCCGATCGCGTCGGGCAGGGCCACCTGCGGCAGACAGCAGAGTAGGCTTTTCAGCGACAGCGCCGACGACTGCGGCGAATGGCTGGTGGAAAACAGGTGAAAGATCCGCTCCTTGAGCGACTGGTCCTGCTCAAACACGATCGTATTGCGGCCCCCTTCCAGCAAAATCTGCGGATCGATCAGTCCCGTCAGCGGGGTGACGCTGCCGTTCAGCTTGAGCGCGTACCCCATCGCCAGACAGTCGGGATGACAGGGAACAGGGATGATGTCCTCCGCCGCAAACACGCCGGATTGTTCGACGATCCTCTGCCGCACCTCGCTCAGCGTCAGCCGGTCGCGGGAGGGGTCAAACGCCTCCGTCCGTCCGGCCGCCTGAATCGGCTGAAAGGTGACTCCGCGCACGGCGGGCTGCTCCAGCCCGTACTGGATCACCCGGCCGATTTCCCCGTCGTTCAATCCTTTTTTCAGCGTCACTACCAGCGTGGTGGAGATGTTGAACTCATTCAGATGCTCGACCGCTTTACGGCGAATCTCCCGCAGGTCGGCGCCGCGCAGCTCCATCAGCGCCTCCTTTTCCAGACTGTCAAACTGCAGGTAGATTTCAAACCCCGGCATGTATTCCGCCAGCCGCCGGACGAACTCCCGATCCTGCGCGATCCGGATGCCGTTGGTGTTGACCATCAGGTGGCGGATCGGCCGCGCCTTGGCCATGTCCAGAATCTCGAAAAACTGCGGGTGAAGCGTCGGCTCGCCGCCGCTGATCTGGACGATGTCGGGCTCCCCTTCGTTGCGGACGACCGCATCCAGCATCCGACCGATCTCCGTGAGCGAGCGCCACGAGGTCCGCTTGGGCGACGATTCCGCGTAGCAGATGGGGCATTGCAGGTTGCAGTGGTCGGTCACCTCCACCAGCGTCAGGCAGCTGTGCTGTTCGTGATCCGGGCAGAGCCCACAGTCGTACGGACAGCCGTAGCGGATCGGCGTGTTCCACACCTGCGGCATCTCCGCCGGTTTGAGAAACTCCCGGCAGCGCTTGTAGTAGTCGACGTCGGTGGAGATCAGCACCTTTTCCCGCCCGTGGCGCGGGCAGTGTTTCCAGAGATAGACCCGCCCTTCCTCGATGATCACCTTGGCTTCCGTCTTGCGCAGGCATTGGGAACAAATGCTGTTGGTCAGTTCGTAGAAGAGATACGGCCTGTTTTTCGGCATGGTTTACTCCTTTCCGTGCAGCGGAACGCCCTTCCGGCGCGGCCACTGCCGCATGAGCGACACGTAATAAGCCATTCCCACCAGACACGCCAGTTGGATGTTGTTCAGTCCCAGGTAGACGTGCGGCGTCGGTTTGATGAAATCAACGAGAAACCGGAAACTCAGATAGCCGAACATGAAGCACTGAAACAGCGCCCCCTCGGGCAGTTCCCATCGGCAAAGCATTCGCCCCCGTTTGACTACGAGAAGAAAGACAGCCAACAGCCCGAGAAAAGCCATTTCGTACAATTGGGTCGGATGTCTGGGCACACCGTCGCCGAAGTCCACGCCGGTGATCCAGCCGGTCGGCGTACCGTGGGTGTGATCGTCCAGGCCCGTCAAAAAGCAGCCGATCCGGCCGATCGCCATGCCGGTGATGAGGGGAAACACCATGTCGTCTCCGGTGGATTGGCGCAGACCGATCCAATTTTTTGTCAACTCCACGCCAATCAAACCGCCCAACAGGCCCCCCACAATCGTCTTACCTCCCATGACGTACGCCCATTCGTTCCAATGGGTCAGCGTCCTCGCCGGGTCTTCCAGCAAAAACAGCAGTTTGGAACCGATAGCCGCTCCCAGCGTAGCCCCGACCAGCACCCAAAACGCCTGGTTGACGGGAATCCGCCCTTTGCGCCGGGTCAGCAGATAGAGCCGAAAGCCGATGAAATACGCCAGCGCCTCAAAGACAAAGTGCGGATGCAGCCGCAGCGGACCGATGTCGATAAAGACTGGAAAGGTCATGAAAATCATCCTAAAATTTCGTAATTATCTGCATTATATCAAAGGAAAGCGATCGACGTATAAAAACTTCCGTCCGCTGTCACTCGCTGGAGCCGGTTCTACTTACGGCAGAAAAAAGCCCGCCGTCACCTGAAGAATGCGTGACGACGGGGCAGTGGATGTTCTATGCGGACGTGGTAACGCCTCTCCCCACAGCAACCTTCTCTTTTGGCCTGCCCGAGAACGAAACGTTGGTCCACATGCGAAGCAGCTTTTCAACCGGCCCGCAGCGGAAGCGGCGCATATACCAGTGGCTGCCTGCTACCTGCACGGCAAAAATCGCGACGGCCAGGAGGATTCCGGCGAGAACGCCGATGTTCCCGAACAAGCCGAGCCCGTACCCGTAAAAAATGGTCGTGCAGATGACCGTTTGCATGAGATAGTTGGTCATGGACAGCTTTCCGACGCTCGCAAACCGGCGGAGCCACGGGGACCATGCCGCCTGCGAAAATACGTATGCCAGAGCGAACAGGTAGCCGAACGCCAACAAGCTGTTCCCCAAGACGTCCGCAGTCCCGCTCCACGCCTCGTCTCGCCAGACGTAGCCGGCGCAAGCCAGCACCACGCCCGGGAGCAGACAAAGAATGGCCCCGTTCCGGTAAAAGGGCCTCTCCCTGTCAGGTTCGTGGAACCAGCGCGCCTTGGCCGCATAGATGCCAAACAGGAACATGGGGGCGACAAAAACAGGAGCCATGAACAGCATACCTGCATATTCCACATCCGATAAGCCGAGCGGATCGGCGTTGTTCCGGTGGTCCTTGATGGCTGCGTACGTCCCGCTGCCGTAGACGGTCATCGTCTCCTTCACATAGGCCTCCAACTTCTGCTTGTCATAGGGCGCATCCGCAGGGCTTCCGTAGCTGAGCGCGGCGGAGATGACGAGCAGGATGACCCCCCAGACGAGCACGGTCTTCTGCTTCCGATTCACGAACAGGAGCAAAAAGAACCCGATGGCCCCGTAACAAAACAAAATGTCCCCTTCCCACAAATACGTGGAATGCAGAAAACCCGCCAGCATCAGAAACAGAAACCGGCGCACAAAATACCGGCGGTACGGCAGGCCTTTTTCCTGCAAGCTTTCTTTCATCTTGATCAAACCGAACCCGAACAGGAAGGCAAAAATCGGCAAGAAGCTGCCTTCCACAAAGATTTTCGTCAGGGCGTACGCCCCAACATCCACGGCGGACGGGGCATAGAGATGAAGTTCGTCCTTTCCCCATATCCCGTATTGAAAAATCAGCATGTTGGCCAAGAGGATGCCGAGCAGGCTGCATCCGCGAATGCCGTCCACGACAGCCAGCCGCTGCCTGTTTTCCTTCATGTTTTTCACCTCGCTGTCATGATACCAGCGCAGGATTATCCTCACGTAAACGCCTGCTTACCGTTTCCTTAATCGCAAATCGCAGCCGAAAAGGGGAACTGCCCGGAACAGGAGAAAACCGCCCGGACGGCGGTTTCCCCCTCATTTCTGTCTTCGCTTTTTCGCGGCCAGCAGGCGGTTGACGGTCTCGCCTGTCTTGTCCGCCTGCGCTTTCCCGCTGTCCGCCTGGGCTTTCCCGCCGTCCGTCTGCTCGGCAGCGGCGCTGTCCGTTGCAAAAGCCCCTGCCGCCGGTCGGCTGCCCGCGCCGGAACGGCTCTGCGCTTCCCCTTGCAGACTGCTGCCGGGTACCTGCGCGGAAAGCGGCATCCCGGCGGGCGAAGCGGCTGCAGCCGACGCGCTTTTCCCCGCAGCGGTCCCCGCCTGCCCTGCCCCGTCGGCCGCTTCCGCCTCTCGCCTTGCCGCCCGGCCTCGCCTCCGCTCTTCCTGCTTTTCTCCCAAGCGGGCAAACACCGACGGATGGCCGGCATTCCCGGCGGACCCGCGCCTGCGGAAGCGGGCCGCAAGCCGTGTCCACCATGCTTCCGGGAGCTGCAGACGGCGGCAGGCGACATCCAGGGGCCAGAGCAGGGCGGCCAGCATCAGCAGCCATTCTCCGATCGGCTGCGTATCCCACTTGGCGGGCAGCCTGCCGGCAAACACCTCGTCCGGCCTGGTGATCAGCGCCCCTTCGCCTGCCGCCAGCCATTGGCGCAGTTCGCTGTCCCCGTCCCGGGGCAGACCGTACTCCGGCGAGTACGAGACGGTCAACCCGGCCGTTTCGCTTGCCGTGACATGTCCGCCCGTTTTTTCCGTGATCTGCACCAGGTAGCTGCCCGGTTCGGCGGCGGAAAAACGGCCCTCCAGCGTGCCGGGAGCCACCGGTTTCAGCCGGACAGCCTCCCGCTTCATCTCCTGGTTGACCACCACCGCTTCCAGTTCCTGCGGCAGCTTCTCCCCTTTGGGGACGGTGACCGTCACTACGCCGGTCGTCCCGTCCAACCGGGTCTCTGCCTTCCAGCGGCCCGTTGTGACCTGGGGCAGCGTCCAGGCCACCGCCTCGTTCCACATCCGGCTGTTGCCCGGCCACGCCACCCAGTCCGGGGCCCATTTGCCCTCCAGATCGCTGGTCCAGGCGACCGACCGGCCCAGTCCGTACTGCCAGCGGATCAGGATCGGATCCTCGTCCCGGCTGGTCAAAAGCTGTTCCGCCGTCTGCTTTGGCGTCGTCGCCACATAGGCGTGCAGCGGCGGCAGGGGCTGGCGGAGCGCGGACCAGTCGGCGCCGCCGGTGCGCGTCGGCACCTGCGGCTGTTCCACGATATACGTGCGGCTGGCCAGCGCCGTCTCCTTGCTGAAGATTTTCGGCACCGACGTCGCGTCTTTGGCGAAGTAGTAGCGCCCTTTCCCCCATTGGGCGATTTCCTCCAGCAGCGCGGTGTCGGCGTCGTCACCGACGGCCACCGTGGACACGGTGATGTTTTCGCCCGTCATCTGCTGCAGGAGCCCCTGGTAGTCGTCGTTCCGGCCCGACTGTCCGTCCGTCAGCAGGATGACGTGCTTCCGCTGTGTCTGCATCGTCTTGATCCGTTCGTACGCCATCTGCAGCGCCGGGAAAATATCCGTGCCGCCGTCGGCGAAAATGCCGCCGATCTGCCGGTGGATGTCGTCCAGGTCGGTGACGGGCCGGGGCGGAACCACCTCCCAGGGCGTCCCGTCAAACGCGATCACGCCGACCTGATCCTGCCGGTTCAGCATCGAGGTGGCCCGGATCGCCGCCTCTTTGGCCAGCTCCATCTTGTCCACGCCGTGCGCGTCCGCCGCCATGCTCCCCGACTTGTCGATCACCAGCATCAGTCCCAGCGAGGGCAGGTCTTCCTTGCCGCGCAGATCCATATGGACCGGCAGCGCTTCCTCGATCGGGGTCTGCAGCCATCCGCCCATCCCGAAGCTGTCGGAACCGCCGGTCATGATCAATCCCACGCCGAGGTCGCGGACCGCCGTCCGCATCCGCTCCATGTCGGCGTCACTCAACTGGGTGGCCGCCACGTCGGCGAGGATGATCGACGCGTACCGCTTGTATCCGTCCAGCGCCTTGGGCAAAAGCGACGGGTCCTTCACGTCCGCCTTGATGCTGCCTGCCGCGAGCGCGCTGACCAGGTTTTTCGCCGCGCCGGGATGTCCCTCCAGGACCAGCACGGTCGGGGCGCCTGCCACCTGCGTGTACGCGTGTGCCTGGTTGTTGGTCTGTACCGTGTCACGCTCCGGTTCGATCTCGACCCGGTAGCGCTGAAAGCCCTCCTGCAGCGCTTTTTGCGTAAACAGGAAGCGGTTTTTTCCCTTTTCCACCTGAATGGTCTGCCGGCCCGCTTCCCGGTTCCCCTCGTACAGGCGGAGCGTGGCCCGGGTGGCCGTGGTGCTTTCGACGTCCACCTTGATCGCATACTCCTCGCCCGCGTACAGCCGCTCCGGTACCTGCACGGCCGTGAGAACCACTTCTTCTCCCTGCGGCTGCTGCAGGGAGACCGCTTCGACGGCAATGCCCCGCTCCGCCGCCAGCTTCGCTTCCCGCGCGGCGTCGCCGTGCGTGGCCAATCCGTCCGTCAGGAGCACGATTTTGCCTCGCGCATGGCTGGGGATCATCGCGGCGGCCAGGCGGATGCCTTCGGCCAGATTGGTGGCATGCCGGTTCACTTCCACCCCGACCGGCTGCACCTCCCGCCGGGTCGTCAGCGGCTGGTCCACCGCCGCGTCCGCGCCGACGGCCACCACGCCGAACTGATCCTCGGCCCGCTTCCGCTCCACCGCGTCGCGCATGAACGCGTAGACCCTCGGATCGTCTTTCATCGACGCCGACCGGTCGACGACGAACACCACTGTCTCCGCCCGCACCGGATGGAGAAGCTGCGTCCCGGCGAGCGCCAAAATCAGCAGGAGAAAGACGGCGCCGCGCACGGCGGCGATCACCGTCTTGCGGCTGTTCGGCATCCGGCGCTGGCCGCGCCACCAGGCGGCGATCACCCAGGCGGCGGGAATCAGCAGGAGCAGGAACCACGGCTGCTGCACGTCAATACCCACGTTGATACACCCTCCATTCCGCAAACACCGCCAACAGCGCCAGCGCCGCCAGCCACCCGGTCAGCTCCCGGCTGCCGGCAGCCTGGCCGTCCTGCTGCTTGGCTTCTTCCCCGCCGGCCCCGCCGCTTCCGACCGCCAGCGAACGCGGCGCGATGTCCGACTCCGCCTCGTCCATGTGAACGGCAAAGTAACGAACCTGTACCGTCCCTTCCGCTTCTTCCGTCAACCGGTACAACCCCGTCTGCTCCGGAACCCGGAACAGCCAGGTCGTTCCCTGCGCCTCGACGGCCTGCTCCCGTCCGTCCGGGTAGGTCAGCGTCCGCTTTCCCGCTCCCGGCGTCAGCGGAATCGCCAGCGTCTCTCCCGGAACGGCGGGACCGATCGGAACGGTCTGGGCGGACGACAGCCAGGAGGCCGCGTTTTGCATGAAAATCGGGAACGCCGGCCGCAGCGGAAAGTCGGAGTCGTGCAGGTCGAAGCCGACGATGACGGCCCGCCGTCCCGCCATTGACCCGGCCAGAACCAGGTTCGTGTCTCCCGCCTTCACCAGCGGCCGCATGCCCGGCATCTCGTGCACCACGGACGTCCTGGCCACGTGCACGTCCTGCCAATCCACGTACTTCACGAGCGGATCGTCCGGCCGGAGCGCTTCCGGCCTGGCCTGCACGTCAGCCGCGCCGGCGTACGGCAGCCAGTCCGTTTTCCGGTCGGGAGCGATCACCAGGATGTTTCCCTCCGGCAGCCGGTCGGGCACCACGCCGTCAAACACCCACAAGTCGGCCGCCCCCTCCGTGCCGTCCGGCAGCTCGGAGCGCGTCTCCACTTCCAGACGGCCGACCGTCTGCAGCCCCTGGTGCAAAAACCGGTTTCCCTGCGGACTGACCAGCACCGCCCGCCCCTTTCCGGCGGCAAACGGCACGCTCCACCGCTCGTTGTCCTCTGCCAGCCCATCCTTTTCCGGTTCGATCACCGCCCGGTAGACGGGGGCGGCGGGCAGGCGTTCAAAGGTAACAGTGCGGGACGACCCGGCCTCCACCGCAAACTCGCTTACGTCCAGCACCTGTTGATCGGGGCCGTAGATCGTCACCCTGCCCCGCACGGGCTGGCTGCCGTAGTTGTCGATCCTCAGCAGCCCTTCCGTCCCCGCTTGGCCCGGCTGCGTGACGAAGGCGCCGATCGCCGCGTTTTCCTTTGCCCGCCCCGCTTGCACGAAGCGAAACGGGCCGGATACGGCCAAGCCGCTCTCCTGTTCGGCCGTGCGGGCGGACCCGCCGTCGCCGAACCACATCACCCCGCTGCCTGGCTCCGTCGCCGTGATCGCCGCGGCCAGCGAGAGGGCCGCCCGCTGATCGCTCGTCCCCGGACGGGGCGCCAGCGATTGCAGCGCCTGCAGCAGCACCTGCCTGTCCGTGCCTTTGGACACCAGGACCCGCGGCTCCCGTCCCGCCTCGATCAAGGTAATCGCCTGCCCGCCGCTCAGCCGTTCCACGACGCCGCGAGCGGCGTCGACGGCCTGCTGAAACCGGGTGTGCTCCCCTTCCCTGGTCAGCATGCTGCCGGACGTGTCGACGACGAGCACGGTATGGTCGGCAATCGCTCCCGCCGCAGGCACGGCCGGACGGACCAATGCCAGCACCAGCAGGACGGCGGCCAAAAGTTGGAGCAAAAGCAGCAGGTTGCGCTGCAGCTTTTCCCACGGGCGCACCGCTTCCCAGCTCTGCAGCGTCCGCTGCCACAAAAGCGTGCTGGGCACCTCCAGGTCCTCCACGTTTCGCTTGAGCAGGTAGAGGGCGACAATGGCCGGCACGATCAGCAAAAATCCCAGGTTGCCCAACGCCATCCACTGCATGACTGCCTTCTCCTCCTCTCTACCGAATCATCCCCGCCTGCCGGAACACCCGAAAGACGATTTGCTCCAGCGGCGCTTCCGCCTCCACCGCTGTGCAGGCGATGCCCCGTCGGTAGGCGAAACCGGCCAGCTCCGCCTGATAGTCCCGCACGGTCTGTCTGTACTGGTCGACGAGCGGCCGGGTAAGCGACACCTCTTTGAACTGCCGCGTCTCGCTGTCGATCAGCCGCCGCTCTCCCTCGTACGACGGCTCCAGCTCGTCCCGCGCCAATACCTGGACCAGCGCGACCTCCTGCCGGGCAGCCTGCAGATAGGCGATGCCCGCTTCATAACCCGTTTCAAACAGAAAATCGGACAAGACGATGGAGATGCCCGGTTTGCCCCGCACCGCGCCCGGTGAGCGGAGCGCCCGGTTGATGTCACCGGTCCCGCCCGCCTGCAGCCCGGACAAAAAGGAGAGCAGGTGGGCCGCCTTGTGTTTCCCCTGCAGATTGCACAGCGACGCCGTCACGTCCCGGTCAAAGGCGTACACCGACACGTAGTCGAGGTGGCAGAGCGAGATGTAGCCCAGCGCGGCTGCCAACTGCGCCGCCCGCTCCAGCTTCCGGGGCTCCCCGTAGGCCATCGACCGGCTGCAGTCGATGTACAGCGTCACGTGCAGCTCCTGCTCATCGAGAAATTTTTTCAAAAACAGCTTTCCCGATCGGGCGTAGGCGTTCCAGTCCAACTGCCGCAGATCGTCGCCGGGGGCGTACGGCCGGTAATCGGCAAATTCCAGCGAGCTGCCCGACTGTTTGGAACGCCGTTTGCCCGCGTGGGTGCCGCTCGCCATCCGCCTGCTCAACACCTGCATCCGCTCCAGCCGGCTTAGCCACGCCGGGTCCAACAACTGCCCGCTCATGCCTTTTCCTTCTCCAGCGCGGCCAGGATGTCGCCGATAATCCGGTCGGGGCGGATGCCGTTTGCCTCTCCTTCAAAGTTGAGAAACACGCGGTGCCTGAGCGCCGGCAGCGCGACCGCGTCGATGTCCTCGTAGGCCAGGTTGTAGCGGCCGGCCAGCAGGGCACGCACCTTGGCCAGCGCCACCATCGCCTGCACGCCGCGCGGTCCCGCCCCGGAACGGACGTACCGGTTGACCGACTCCACCGCCCGCTCGCCGGGATGGGTGGCCAGCAGCAGTTTGACCGCGTAGCGCAGCACCGGATCAGCCACCAGGATGTCCCGCGCCGCCTGCTGGATGTCGGCGATCTCCCGGGCGGACGCCACCTTTTCCACCGCCGCCGGCTGTCCCGCCGTCGTCCGCAAGACGATCTCCCTCAGTTCGTCCTCGCTGGGAAACGGCACGTCGATCTTGATCAGGAACCGGTCCATCTGCGCTTCCGGCAGCGGGTAGGTCCCTTCCTGCTCCAGCGGGTTTTGCGTCGCCAGCACGAAAAACGGCTCCGGAAGCGGCCGGGTGATACCGCCCGCCGAGACGGTCCGCTCCTGCATCGCCTCCAGAAGCGCGCTCTGCGTCTTCGGCGTCGCGCGGTTGATCTCGTCCGCCAGCACCACGTGGGCGAAGACGGGACCGGGTTGAAACTGGAACGACTGCCGTCCCGTTTCGTCCACGCGCAGGATGTTGGTCCCCGTGATGTCGGTGGGCATCAGGTCGGGGGTGAACTGAATCCGCTGAAACGACAGTTCGAACGCCTGCGCCAGCGTCTTCACCAAAAGCGTCTTGCCCAGCCCGGGCACGCCCTCCAGCAGCGCGTGGCCGCCGGCAAAAACCGCCCAGAGCAGCTGCTCCACCACGTCTTTTTGCCCCACCAGCACTTTTCCGATCTCCTGCCTCACCCGTTCCACCCGGCTGAGGCACTCTTCCACTGCATGTTGTGTCATCGCCACGTCTCCTTGCTTCACGTTATCCGTTACGGTTCGATACTGCTGAAATACGCTTTGACCGCGTCCTGGTAATCGCCCGGAATTTTCCCTTTTTCCAGGCTCTCGCGGGCAAACGCCGCGTACTGGCCGTATACCTCTTCATACGGCCGGGCTCCCCCCGACGACACCTGTGTCGTGGTGCTTGCCCGGGATTGGGAGGGACCGGCTCCGAGCGGCCCGCCCACGGTATCGGTCGGCCCTTCTGCGCCGATGCGGGGCGATGGGACGGTCACCAGTTCATGGCTGCCTGCGCCTAGACCCGCACCCGGGCCCTGGACGCCGCCCTGGCCGGAACCTGCCCCCGCTCCGGCACCGCTGCCGGAGCCCGCCCCGTTCCCGGAGCCATTGCCCGCTCCGGAACCGTTTCCCGCTCCGGAACCGTTTCCCGCCCCTGCTTGGCTGTTTCCGCCTGCGCTGCCTGCTCCTCCGTCTGCGGGTGTCCCTTGGCCCTGCCGGGAGCCTGCTCCCGAGGAAGCTGTCCCCGCGGCCCCGGAGGCGGGAACTGCCGGTCCCGCGCCGGCCATTCCCGCTGTTCCCGTACCGGAGCCCATCCCCGCCTGGCCGCCGCTGCCTGACGAGGAACCGGCCGCCGCAACCATCATCTGCGACTGCTGCAGCGCGGCCATCGCCTGCGCCGCCAGCAGCGCTCCCTGCTGGGCCTGTGCCCCCTGCTGCATGGCCTGCAGCAGGCCGGATTGCAGCAATGCCATGGCCGGCTGCACACTGCCCTGGGCCAACTGCTCAGCCACCTGCTTCAACTGCTCCGCCGTCCGGGCCGCGTCTTCCGCCCCGGCAGCATCGGCGGCCTGGGCCAACTGTTCCGCCGCTGTTTGCAGCTTTTCGGCGAGATCTTCCCGCTCTTTGGCGGACATCGCCTCCACGGCTTTGGCCGACTGGCGCAGCGCCTCCACCAGCGCCTGCCGGTCGTCGCTGCTCAGTGACGCCGCCGCCTGCCGCAGCCCCGGATGCTGCTCCAGCGACTGCCGCAGACGCTGCAGCGCCGCCTGTTTCGCCTGTTCGGCCTGTTTCCATCGATCCAACCGCTTTTCCGCCGTCTTCAGCGCCTGGAGCCGTTCGGTCTGACTGTCCGCCTCCGCCAGCGCCTTTTTGGCCTGCGCCAGTATCTCTTCCAGCTGCTTTTTCTGCGCGTCGCTCAAGCCCTCGGCGGCTTTGGCCTCCTGTTCCAGCTTCGCCACCGCCTCCTGTGCCGCTGCCTGCGCCTCCCGCTCCTGGGCCAGCCGAGCCAGCCTTTCATCCTGCGGGTTGGGCCAGAAGAGCAGCAGGAGACAAAGGGAAAGCAGGCATCCTGCCGCGTACGCGGGCCGTTTTGCATCAGGCAGGACGCGGATGCTCTCCAGCACCCGCGGCAGCGCCTCGCGCAGGCGGCGAACGGCGTCCTCCCGCTGCGCGGCTGCAAGCGGCGACGTGTTTTCGCGGTGTTCCAGCGCCGTCACGACCCGCTCCGCCAGCCCCTGACGGTCGGCCAGCAGCGCGCACTCTCTCTCGTCCGGACGGCGAACGAAGGCGACGGCCGCTCCCGCCGCCACTGCGAGCAGGCAGACGGCGGCCGCGATCGCCTTGTAGGACGGGATTGGCACAAGGCGGGCGATGAGGAGAACCAGCAGGCTTCCCCCCAGCCCCCACAGGACGCCCGCCGCGAGCCTTAGCACCAGCTCCCGGACGGTCAGCCGCCTGCGGATCGGCCGGAGCAGCGCGAGCAGCTCATCTTTCTGTTGCCGGGTGGACACGACCCATCACTCCTCACCAGCCGCTTTTCGCAAACGGGGTCGCACCGGCTTGATCAGGTAAACGGCCAGCGCCAGGCAGACCACGGTGACGAACGCCAGAAACAGGACGTACAGCCAGAACGGGTCCACGCTCACGAGCGAGAACCGGTTGCTGATCACCCTGCGCAGATCCTGAACCGGCCCCTCGTTAAAGATGCCCAGCATCCCGAACAGCGGATTGATGCTGTGCAGCAGGTCAGGCCACAGCGGCATCGGCGCACCGGTCGAATAGTACACCCGCCGCTGGTAGCGGATGAACTCGCGGATCACCTCGGCCAGGATGCTGGTGCCCGCGGCGTACCCGAAGACGACCGCGTAGCTCAGCACCGTGGCGATTCCCGTCCGTTTGATCAGCGTCGAGATCAGCACCCCGACGCTTCCCAATCCCAGCATGGTGATCAGGTAAAAGCCGAACACCTTCAGCAGTTGGGCGGGAGAGATGCCGCCGTACAAAAAGACGATCGCGTACAGCGGGATGGTGGCGAACACGAGAAACGTCATGAAGCTGAGCGACGCCAGCCATTTGCCCACAATCAGCTTGGTCGCGCTGATGTTGGTCGTCAGCAAAATGCTCAGCGTCTGCCGCTCCCGCTCGCCGGAAATCACCCCTGCCGTCAGCCCCGGCACGACAAAACAAATCATCGCCAGCTGCAGGATCGAGAGCACCATGAACAGCTCCCGCGAGCGGTTCGGGTTATAGTGGCCGCCGCCCCCCGTCATCAGGTAGATAAACGTCAGCGTCACCCCGCCCAGCACCAGCAGGTAAAATGTGATGATCCACGGGGAACGGCGCGTCCGCATCCGCAGTTTCCACTCGTTTACAAGCACGGGGTTGCGCAGTCGCTGCAAGAGGTTCATGAGCCCACCCCCTTCGTGATTTCCAAAAAGATTTCTTCCAGATTTCCCTGCGCCTCGTTGAACGCGGCCACCGGCAGGCCCGCCGCCGCCAATTCGCGCAGCAGCTCCACCTGCTGCTCGTCGTTTCCCGTAAAACCGGCCACCACCCAGTTGCCTTCCCGGGTGACGCCCGACACGGTCGGCACTTCACGCAGCCGGGTCATCGCTTCCTCCACGCGGTCCAGCAGGCGGATGCGCAGCACCCGCTTTTCCTGCATCTTCGCGTAAATCTCGTCCACTCTGCCAAACGCGACCAGGCTGCCTTCCTCGATGATGCCGATCACGTCGCACATCTCGGCCAGCTCCGGCAGGATGTGCGAGCTGATGATGATCGTCTTGCCCATGTCGCGCAGTTCCTTCAAAATTTCGCGCAGCTCGATCCGGGCCCTGGGGTCCAAACCGGAAGCCGGTTCGTCGAGGATCAGCACTTCCGGGTTGTGCACGAGGCAGCGGGCCAACCCCAGGCGCTGCTTCATCCCCCGCGACAGCGAGTCGACGTACGCGTCCCGCTTGTGGCTCAGATTGACCAGCTCCAGCAATTGCGGAATGATCTGCCGGCGCTCCTGGGCGGGGATGTCGTAGTTGGCCCCGTAGAAGTCCAGGTATTCCTCCGCCGTCAAATTGTCGTACACCCCGAAAAAGTCGGGCATGTAGCCGATCAGCCTGCGCACTTCACGCGGCTGCTTCGTCACTTCGTATCCGCCGACGTACGCCTGGCCGCTGGTCGGCTCCAGCAGGGTGGCCAGGATGGACATCGTCGTCGACTTGCCGGCTCCGTTCGGGCCGACGAAGCCGAACACGGTGCCCTTCTCAATCTCCAGCGTCAGTCCTTTCAACGCCTCCGTTTTTCCGTATCGCTTGACCAGCCGATTGATCTGGATCATGGACGCATCACCTTTCCTTCCACGCTGATCACCGGGATGCCGAGGTGGCGGTAATCGTTATACCCGTGCGAAAACCTGATCCGGAGCGTGCCATCGGGCGAGAGGTACACCGGCGTCTTGTCCCCGGTCATCGTGTTGTTGGCAAACGCCTTGTCGAACGGGTCAAACGAATGGGTCTTCCAGTTGTACACCTGCTTGTCAAACCGCGTATTGTCGTTCGACCAGGTGTAGAGGTAAATGTTCGTGATCTTCAGCCGTTTTTCCCCGGGTTCGATCGGGAAGTCAAGCGTGATGTCGCCCGCCTGCATCATGTACCCGTCGTCTTGGTCTTCCACCTTCACCGAACTGCCCGTTTTTACCGGCACAATCGTTCCGGCCGGGTAAACGACATAGCCGTCCGGGGAGGGCTTCAGCGACAGCGGCTGCGTCACCAACGTCAGGCTGTCCGCCTGAAACCGCCTGTTCTTCACGTCCGTCTCCACTGCGGGGGTCCGCGTCCAGCCGACAAGCATGAGCGATGCGGGCTGGAAGCCTTTTCCCTGCTCCAGATCGTTGATCATCACGCCCTCCCGGCTGGTTTCATACGGGTTGTGCGCGTCCACGTGCGAAGGGAGAAACACGCGGTTGTTTCTGTACGGGCGGACGGTACTGCCTGTTTGTGCCGGATTGAACGGCAGGTTGACCTGAACGCTCGATCCGGGCGCCAGTTCGGGAACCTTTTGCACCTGGCCGCCCGAGACGATGACGACGTCCCGCAGCGCATACCTTGTCTTGTTGGTCACCGTCCCTTTCAGGGCGCCGTCGGCGTAGACGAGATCGGACACAAACGAACCGGCGTCGGTGACGACCTGCTCCGTCCCCACTTTGCGCATGGACCAAAACTCGACGTCGCGGAACTGCACGAGCGTCCGGTCCGACTGCATCGAGACCCACGCCTGGGGCGACGCTTCATCGCCGTAGCGGTACAGAATCGGCCACACCTTGCCGCCGCCCTTCACTTCCAGCTCATAGTCGCCGCTCGTCGGTACAAACAGCGCCGTGATCGCCCTGATCCGCGCCTGTCCGTCCCCCTGCAGCTGGACGAATCCGGTCTGATGCACCAGCGCGCCTGTCCCACGCTGCAGCGCGCCGTACGAAAAAATGCCGGCGCCGGTGATGACGGCAAACACCGGGACGGCCACCCACATGTAGCCCTGCTTTCGCTTGCGGCGCAGCAGGTAAAAGAAGACCGGCCCCGCCAGCAGCGCGTAGCAGCCAAAAAACAGCGCCATCCACTTCACGTCCGGCAGTTTCAGGGAGGGAATCCGGTCGGCGGCTTCGTTCAACCCCCAGATGCCGTTCATGGGATCGCTGTCTGTCCGCTGCAGCGCTGCGCCAAACGCCTTGGTCAGCGCCTCCGCCCAGAAGCGGCCGTTGCCGCTCCAGCTTGCCACCGGCTCTTCCGCCAGGTCGTAGGCCACGTACAGCACTTTGCCCTCACCCAGCGAGCGGACCGCCATCAGCGGAACGCCGCCCTCCGCATAGACTACGCTGCCTGTTTTCAGATTTGCCGTGCTGACCGTAAACGGCTTCTCCAGCACAAGCGGCTTGTTTTTCTCCACGGCCAGGCTGGACAAGGTCGCAAGGCTGGTAACGCCGGTTACCTCCACCGGCGAAAGATCGGCGAGCGCCCCCGCCGTCTTGTTGTAGTGGGCACCGCCGGCCAGCACGAGCATGCCGCCCGACGCCGTCCAGTCGCGTATGGCCTGCACCTGCTGTCCGTTTAACCCGTCCAGGGCGAAATTGTTCAGCACCAGGATGTCGATCATCTCCAACTGCACCTTTGCCGCCGGGAACTGCTCCGCCTTCATCGGCACGACCCGCACCGGATTGGGAAAGGCCGTTTGGGGCATCGCCCCGAGGAAGTTGGCCGTGTCCGGGTCGGCCGCCAGCACGCCCACGAACAGCGTGTCCGGACTGTGCCGTCTCCCGCCGATCGACGTTTTGGCCACGATGTCATCGCCTTGCATCAGGGCCACGTATGTGTGGGGGCCGATCTCGTCTCCCCGTACGGTGATCGTTACCTGCTTGGTCGCTCCTTTGGCCACGGAGACGGGCTGGTAGTACCCCACGGAAAAATCGTCGCCGTTTCCGCCGTTGGCGGCTACGACCAGATTGCCTTCCACATCCGCTCCGCCGTTGCTGACCGTCACCTGAACCGGGACCATGCCCGCTTCCTTGTAGTCACCGCCGATGCCGGCCGTGACGCTCAGTTGGACAGCCGATTCCGCCTGCGCCGTTGCCGCCCGGCTGTCGGGCAGTCCGGCCAACAGCAGCAGGCAGACGCACATGTGCAGCAGCCAGTGCTTGGACTTCGCCGTATTCATTCCTGCATAACCTCCACGAACAAATTCTTGTCGTTTACCTGTAATGACGTATGAAATCGACAAAAGGCTACAAGTTCTTTTGCAATTGCCTGTTGTCAAAAAATTCACGCTTTGTCAGCCTGTCAACGCACAATAGGCCACCCGGGGGTGACCCAAATAACCGTATTGCTGATCGATGCTGCCGCAGTGTCCCCTGGCTCGGTCAGCTTTGGTACGGATCGCGCTGCAGCCGGGCTGGATCTGCCATGTCGGCCAAAGCGGTATACAGGTTGGGCAGATGTTCGGCCAGACGGTGGCACAGATACAGGTACCATTCCCTGCCGTACGTGACGTACAGGCGTGTGGCGGCTCCCCACTGTCTGGCCGCTTTCGCCAATTCGGGGCGAATGCCGTAGAGCATCTCCGCCTCCACATGCGGCAGGGCGAAATAGCCCCTCTCCTGCGCGATGCGGATGATCGCTTCATCGTGGGTGGCGAGGGAGCAGGGGTGTCCGGCCTCTACGCACGCTTCTGCCATTTGCACGTACCGCTCGTTCAGCTCGCGGCCGCGGGGCAGAGCGATCGACTGCGGTTCCTTGAACGCCCCTTTGACGAGCCGGATCTTTCCCGTCAGCTCCAGCAGCCGGGGCAAATCGGCGAGGGAGCGGTGCAGGTGGGCCTGCACGGTAATGCCGACGTTTCCGTGCCGGACGGCCAGCCGTTCGTACAGCTTCCAAATCGCTTCCGTCTTGTCCGATTCCTCCATGCTCACCATCAGGGATTGACCGCTTTGGCCCGCCAGAAAGGCCAGCTCGTCGGCGTGGGCAAACGCCATCTCCGCGTCGGCCGTCAAGCCGATGTGCGACAGATCGAAGCAGATGTCCGCCGTCAGTCCCTGCCGGCCCGCCTCGCCAATCAGCGCAGCAAACTCTTCTTTGGCGCGCATGCACTCCTCCCGTTCTCGGGTGTTTTCGCCGATGTATTCGAGCGAAATCCGGTACCCCCGGCCGCTCAGCCTACGAGCCACGGCCACCGCCTCATCCCTCGTTTCTCCCACCACGTAGCGCTTCGCCGCAGCCGACAGCATCCGGTAAAACGGGGGAGAATCGAGCACATGCGCCTTCAACCGTTCATCGCGGGCAAACGTCCGAAGCGCGTCCGCCGCCAATTGCTGCTCTGCAGTCATGATGGACCACTCCTTTTGCCGTACTTTCCACTGCCACCATAACATGCTATGCTGACTTCGGTTAGGTCCACTTCCCCGCGATGCGGACAGGACCACTTTCGATATGGCAAAGCTGATTGTTCTATCGCGGAACGCAATCCCGCTGGATCAGGAGGTCAGCGGGCGTTTTGCGTTCGGATCCCGTCGAAAAAAGGAGGTGTCTTCTCTTGCTGTGGATTTCTCTCGACCGTTCCAAACCGGTCCCGTTGTTTCAGCAGGTGTACACGGACATCCGGGCCAAAATCCTGCGGGGAGAACTTTCTGCCGGCGACAAGCTGCCGTCCACCCGCAAGCTGTCAGAAGAGTTGCGCATTTCCCGCAACGTCGTCCTGGAGGCGTACGACCTGCTGTTGGCGGAAGGCTATCTGGAAAGCAGGCGCGGCTCCGGCCATTTTGTGGCCCCCGGCATCCGCCTCGACGCCCCCGCCGCGGATGCCGCGGGGAGCGAACGTGCATGGACGGCGATTGACCGCGACAGCGATGATGGCGTGATCGACTTTCGTTCCGGCGTCCCGGCGCTGGACCACTTTCCGCGCGACGTTTGGGCCAAAGTCGTCCAGCGCGCCTGTCGGGAAGCGCCGCTCTCCGCCCTGGGTTACGGCCGGCCCGAGGGACGGGCGGAACTGCGCCGCATTCTCAGCCGTTACCTGTACCGCACACGCGGCGTCCAGTGCCGGCCGGAACAGATCGTCATCACGTCGGGAGCGACCCAGGCGCTGTCCCTGATTGCCAAGGTGCTTCTCTCTCCCGGCTGCTCCGTCCTGCTGGAGGACCCGATCACCCTCGACATCCAGACGATTTTTTCCTCGGCGGGGGCTGTCCTGCACCCGATCCCCGTGGACGAACAGGGCATGATGACCGACTGCCTTCCCTCCGGCAAATTTCCCCGCTTCGTGCTGGTGACGCCCTCCCATCAGTTTCCGCTGGGCGGCACCCTGCCGATTCAGAGGCGGATTCAGTTGATCCGTTACGCGCGGGACAACGACTGCTACATCGTGGAGGACGATTACGACAGCGAGTTCCGCTACGACAGCCCGCCGATCAACGCCCTGCAGGGGCTGGCCGAGGAGCGGGTGATCTACGTCGGTTCGTTCAGCAAAATCCTCTCGCCCGCCCTGCGGATGGGCTACCTGGTGCTTCCTCCCGCACTGGTGGAGCGGTATCAGGAGGCCAAATGGTACACCGATCTGCACACGCCGTCGCTCGATCAGTTGGCGCTCGGACTGTTTGTGGAAGAAGGCCACCTGGAGAAAACGATCAACCGCGTCAAAAAGGTGTACAAAAAACGCCGCCAGGCCCTGTGCGACGCCCTTTATGCCCACTTTCCCGAACAGGTGAGCACCCTGGGCTCGTCCACCGGCCTGCACATCGTGGCCGCCTTTCGAGGCACATCGTTTACGCCGGAACTGCTGACCTCCCTCCAAACCGCCGGGGTCCGGGTCTACCCGGTGGAAGCGCACGCCATCGTCAAGGGCAGGCACCACGACAAGATCATTCTGGGATACGGCAATCTGACGGAAGCGGACATCGCGGAAGGCGTCCGGCGGATGAAGAAGGTGCTGGGCTAGCGAACGGCAGCAAAAAAGACACCGCCTTGCAGCGGTGCCGGAGGCTCAAAAAGACCGTTTGGGGGAAAAGCCGGGGCAGTCGACTCGCTTACGCTGCCGTCACGGGGTATGGTCAGACTTGGCCGCAGCCGATACGACTGTCTCCTCCCGAAGAAAACGGGGCAGAAAGCACAACGGATAGATCAGCAAGTACAGGTTGGGAATCCACCAGATTGGGTCGAAATCCCCTTTCAACAGCCAAAAGGTGATCGCCTGCAGACCGGAGCAGAAGGTCAGCACCAGCGAGATCAGCGCCAACGGCCGCCAGCAGCCGTTTTTCCTGTGGTACGCGTACAGACTGGCAAATCCGGTGATCGAGATGAGCAGATCGAGCGGGAAAAACGAGAGATTCCACGCCACCAGATTGGCGTCGGTGTAGTCCTGGTACCGATACTCGATCGGGATACGTCCGAGAAAGCTGACGATCCAGTAGAGAAGAAAGCCGAGATCAGTCGCCCAAAAAAACCCTTTCAGCCGCTTCATCTGGCCTCGTTCTCCACCGCGACGCCGCTTTCCGGCCCGGCCGAAGCGCTTCCCCCGTGCGCATCGCCGCTCAGGTTCAGCATCACGCAGCCGACGATGATGAGCACGATGGCGATGATTTTTTGCACGGTGAGCACGTCCTTGAAAAACAGAAAGCCGATGACGGCAATCGCCGCCGTCCCCACTCCCGACCAGATCGCGTATGCCGTGCCCACCTCGAGCTGTTTGAGCGCCATGCTTAAAGACGAAAAGCTGATGACGTAAAACACGAACATCAACACGGTGAAAACAGGCCGGCTGAGCCCGTTCGACAGCTTCATGAACGTGGTTCCCGCCACCTCGAAACAGATGGCCAAACTTAGATACAGCCAGCTCATACGCTCTCCTCCTGACGTTTCCGGGCGCTGACCACTCCGTCCAGCAAAATGTCGATCACCGCGTCCAGCGCCTCGTGAATGGTCATCCTGTCTCGGGACGAGGCCTGCCGGTTGATCATCTGCTCCCAGGCGCCCACATACATCTGAATCAGGATGTCTGCGTTCACCCTGCGAAACACGCCTTGGCGCATCCCTTCTTCCAACACGGCCCGGACCTGGTCCCACTCTTCCTGAAAGCACTTGTCGACGAGTGCCCACTGGGCGGGATAATACCGCTTCAACTCGTACCACAACCGCAGGTCGGTGCCGCCAAACCCGCTCGGCACGTAGGCCAGCAGCCGGCGCAGCTTCTCCGTCACATCCAGATCCTGCCGGTTCACGATGGCCTCCATGCCGTCCCGCACGTCCCGGTTTCCCTGTTCGATCAGGTGACGAATCAGTTCTTCCTTGGACGGAAAATGGCCGTACAGCGTCTTCGTGCTGATACCCGCACGGCGCGCGAGATCCGCCATCGTAAATTTGAGGCCTTTGGACTGGATTTCCTCGATCGCCGCCTGAACAATGCGTTCCTGCATGGGCATCCCACTCCTTTTACGTAGAAACGAAGGAAAATAATTTGTTTTTTATATTTTCCTCACATCTGCAGTATAGAGGAATGCGAGCGGCGTGTCAATCCTTTCCAAAACCACACATTTTCAAACATGCACAATTTTGCTATTGTTAGGAGAAAAACAGGAGGATTCCCATGCACAATCAGGACAACCCCGCTGCACCCGTGCGGTTTCTCGAGGGAGACCGGGTGTACTTGCGTCCCATCGGCCTTGACGACACCGATCTCTATTTCCGGATGCTGTTTCACCCCGAGGTGAGGAGACTGACCGGCACGCAGAAAAGCTTTACCCGTGAACAGATTTCCCGATACATCGAAGGAAAGACGCAGGACCCGTCGTCTCTTTTGCTGTTGATCGCCTTGCGGGAAACGGACGAGGTGATCGGCGACATCGCCCTGCAGAACATCGACGGCATGAACCGCAATGCCAATATCCGCATCGCCATCACCTCACAGGAACACCAGGGCCGGGGGCTTGGCACGGAAGCCATGCGCCTTCTGCTCGACTACGGATTCGGGATTTTGAACCTGCACCGGATTGAGCTGAACGTCTTCTCCTACAACGCGCGGGCCATTCGCGCCTATGAAAAGCTCGGCTTTCAGCGGGAGGGCGTGCAGCGCGAGGCCCTGTACTACAACCACCAGTATCACGACTCGATCATCATGAGCATCCTGGAAGACGAGTACCGGGCGAAGCACGTAAAGAAACACGTCTAGCCGACGCAAAACGAGGTTGGGCATCCCCAACCTCGTTTCCGTCAATTCGTTTGCAGGTGGTCGCAGTAGAGATGGATCGCTTCCCGCAAAAAGGCGGCCAGCCCTTCCCGGTACTTGTCGAACGTGGCCGTAAAGCGTTCGTCGGCCACGTACAGCTCGCCCAGCCCCCTGAAAATCTCCGGCGTACACTCGTAGTAGTAGCGGGTGATGTGCTGCCTTAGCTCCGCGACGCCTTCCTGAACGTGCGGATCGGCGGGGCCGTTTTCCATGGCGCCGACGATCTTGCGGGTAATGGCTTCCCATTCCCCCATGATGCGCGCCCAGTCGCTCTCGGTGTAGGCGTTCGTCCGTTTTTCCGTCTCGTCGACGATCGCTTTGCCGTACTTCTCTCTGGCCTCCGCCGCGTATTTCTCCTGGTGTTCCTTGATCGCTGTCATGTCAAAACCGCCAAACATGTCCTGTTTGTCCATTTCGATTCCTCCTTCAATGGAAGAGAGGGTTTTGTCCACGGTGCGGATGATCTCTTCCAGCCGTTTCTTTTTTTCCAGCAGCAACTGCTTGTGGGCTCTCAACGCCTGCGCACGGTCAAATCCGGGACTGTCCAAAATCTGCTTGATGTCCTGCAGGGGAAAGCCTATCTCTTTGAAAAACAAAATCTGCTGCAATCTCTCCAGATCCTTGTCGGTGTACAGCCGATATCCGGCCGGGGTAATCGACGCCGGTTTCAGCAGCCCGATCTGGTCGTAGTAATGGAGTGTCCGTACGCTCACGCCCACCAGTTCGGCCACTTCCTTCACCTTGTACGGCACGTCATCACCTCCACCTCGATCATAATGGCTGACGCAGCGTGAGGGTCAACAAAAAAGGGAACAGGAATGATCTGGTCCTGTCCCCTCATTGTTTCCGTTACGCATGCTGTTCCAACCGCTGCTCCAGCCGTTCGATCCGCTTGCGGTAGGCCGCTTCCTCCGCCTTGGACTTGCGGCGCAGCAGGCCGCTTTTTTTCTTCCACAGGTCAAACGCCCGCAGCGTGCAGTGAAGCGCCTGTTCATAGTCTTTGACGTGATGCTCGTAGATTTTGGCCAGCTCGACATACACTTCTTCCGGCACGTAGGTGCCCGACCGGACGACTTCTTCCCACAGCCGCATTGCCTGTTTCCAGTCTTTCTGCCGCTTGTAGCAGTGGCCCATCGCGATGGCCGCCTTCACGCCCAGCGGATGACCGCTTTCCGTGACCGATCGGTAGGCGCGGAGGGCGCTCTCGCCGTCGCCCAACGCTTCATACCAGCGGGCGATGTTGAACCGCTCCTCGGCGGAGACGTCTTCCCTGTCCCAGGCGAGCAGCAGGGAGGAGAGGCGGATGTACAGCGTGATCAGGGAGAGCACGTCCGTCTCGTTGTGGGCGAGCACGCCCTTGATCGTATCCGGGTCCTTGTCCGTGAGGTAGTCAAAGTACCGGATCGGCGCCAGATAGCCGGGAATGTCGTTCTCCCGCTGGACGCCCAGCTTCTCCCGCTCGATCAGCGACAGCCGGCAGGACTCCAGGTCCTCCCGCCACAGCCTCCTCGCCCCGTGCAGCAGGTCGTAGTGGCCGAACGACGGCAGCCGGGGAACCAGGTCGCGCAGCAGCGTATGCCGCGTCTTGACCTGCGGCCAGTCAAACGACTTGCCGTTGTACGTGACCAGATCGGTCGCCGTCCGCGCCGCTTCCAGAAACGAGTGGTAGAGGGCCGCCTCCGCGTGAGGGGCGGTCAAAAAGTGCTGGCGGACGACGACGCAGTCTCCCTCGAAGCGGCTGTGCCCCAGCAAAAAGACGGCATTGCCCGCCCCGCCGTGCAGACCGGTTGTCTCCGTGTCAAAAAACAGCAGGTCCTCCGCCGTTTTGCCCGCCGCCGACAGCGGATGGCGGATGCCCGCCTGCTCCCAGGCGTCGATCGTCTCGTACAGTTGGGCAAACGTGTAGGCCCCATGCCGCGCGGTGACCGGGTAGCGGACCTCCCGCACCATCACGTACTCGCCGTCGAGCACGTACGGTTTGGCCTGCAGGCCGACCCACTTTTCCCGGTACGGGATGTCCGGAAGCGGCGCCGTGTCGGAGGCCGCCGGCGAACCCGCAGCCCCGCCGGGTGCCCCGTCCCCGTCCGGCTGCTTGGGCGCTTCCCGGGTGAGATGCGGTTTGAGGCGGTTCAGCTTCGCTTTAAGAGACATGCAGGCTTCCCCCCTGGGCGACCCGCAGCAAGGAGAGCGCCAGTTCCTTGCCGCCTCCTTCTTCCGCCGCGCCGACGCAGGACGGGCAGCCAGACTCGCACGGGCAGGAGCAGATCAGCTCCTCCGCCCGGGCCAGGATCGTCTCCATCTGCTCGTACACCTGCTCGCTCAATCCGATGCCGCCCGGATAGCGGTCGTACAGGAAGATGGTGGGCTGGCCGGAGTGTACGGCCTTGCGCTGCGGAATCACGTGCAGATCGAGCGGATCGCACATCACGAACAGGGGCGCGACGTGCTGCAGCACGTGAGCCACCCCCACCAATCCGCGCTCCACCTCGCTTGTCCCCACCTCCTCCAGCAGCGCTTCCGAAAATCCGATCCAGGCCGCGTTGGTGTGCAGTTCTTCCTCGGGCAGGTGGATCGGACCGGAGCCGATGTTTTCATGGGTCTCAAACTTGATTTTCTTGAAAATGGTCGCCATGGCGTGGACCGACACTTCCCCGTAGGCGTATTCGATCCGCGGCCCGCGGCGGGACTGGTCCTGCTCCAGCACCTTGAGCTGGACGGCCAGGTTGGCGTCCGTGTAGTAATCCACCTGCACTTCCCGCACGTACGCTTTCTTCTCTTCGTAGTCCAGCTTCTCCACCTGATACTGAACTCCCTGGTGCAGGTAAATCGCTTCGTCGTGCAGGAGCGTCAGCGAGCTGAAGCGGTCCATCTCCCCGATCACCTTTTCGTTGCCCCGCTCGCTGATGTCGATGATCACCACGTTTTCCTGGGAAGCCGAACGCAGGCTGATGTTGTGCGCCGGAAACGAGTCGTTCATCCAGAACCACTTGCCTTTGGCGTGGTGCAGAATCTGCTCTTCCGTCAGAAACTCCAGGATTTCCGTGATCTCCGCCCGGCCGAAGCGGTCCCCTGCGGAAAAGGGCAGCTCGTAGGCGGCGCATTTGATGTGGTCGACGAGGATGATCAGGTTGTCCGGGTTGATCCGGGCCGACTCCGGGCTGCGTTCAAAAAAGTACTCGGGATGCTGAATCACGTACTGGTCCAGCGGCGTGGAGCTGCCGACCAGGACGACGACCGACTCCCCCTGCCGCCTCCCGGCCCGGCCCGCCTGCTGCCAGGTACTGGCGACCGAACCGGGATAGCCGGTGATCACGCACGCCTGGAGCTGGCCGATGTCGACGCCCAACTCCAGCGCGTTGGTGCTGACCACGCCCATGATCTCTCCCTGGCGCAGCCCCTTTTCGATCGCCCGCCGCTGGCTGGGCAGATAGCCGCCGCGATAGCCCTGGATCGTCTTGGGCCCCAGCTTCCGTTTGACCAGCTCCTGCAGATACTTGAGCAGAATCTCCACCCGCACCCGGCTGCGCGCGAACAAAATCGTCTGAATCCCGTTGGACAGAAACAGTTCCGTGATGTCCCGGGCTTCCAGCGTGGCGCTGCGCCGGATGTTCAACTGCCGGTTGACGACGGGCGGATTGTAGAACAGGAAATGTTTTTTTCCGGTGGGCGCGCCGTTGTTGTCCACCAGCACCATCGGCTCTTCCGTCAACTGCTCCGCCAGTTCCCGCGGGTTGGCGATGGTGGCCGACGTGCAGATGAACTGCGGACGGCTGCCGTAAAACGCGCAGATCCGCTTCAGCCGGCGGATGACGTTGGCCACGTGGCTGCCGAACACGCCCCTGTATGTATGCAGTTCGTCGATGACGACGTATCGCAGGTGTTCAAAAAAGGAGACCCATTTGGTGTGATGGGGCAGGATGGCCGCATGCAGCATGTCCGGGTTGGTGATCACGATGTTGCCGGCCTTGCGGATCGTCTGTCGGATTTGGGCGGGCGTATCCCCGTCGTAGGTTTCCGACTTGATCGGCAGGCCCGATTCGTTGATCAGCTCGTGCAGCTCGCTTTTCTGGTCCTGGGCCAGCGCCTTCGTGGGAAACAGGTACAGCGCCCGCGCCTCTGGGTCTTCCGCAAGCGCCTGCATCACCGGCAGGTGGTAGCACATGCTCTTGCCGGAAGCGGTGGGCGTCACCGCCACGATGTGCTTCCCGTCCCGCACGTGGCGAAAAGCCGTCGCCTGATGGGTGTACAGCGAGGAAATCCCCCGTTTGGCCAGCGTTTCCCGAATCCGCCCGTCCAGGTCAGGGGGAAAGGGAACCGTTTGCGCCTCGCGGGGTTCGATGGTTTTCCAATGCACGATGTTTCGCGCAAAGCGCTCGTCCTGGCGTAACCGTTCCAGCACGTGCGCCATGTCCAGCTTGATTTTCACGTCGAACACCACCTTCTTCCCCTATTCTACGAATGTACGTTCGACAAGTAAATGGCTCGCGGGAAATTCACTCCATGCGATGGACGCGGGAGGGGAATCCGCCGACAAATACGGACCGGCTTCCGTTACTATCGGCTTGCTTTTCAAACCAAATCTTTCGCGTTCACCCCTGTACCGATCATGTCAAAGCGTTACATTGCAGGCCAATCATATAGACGTTTTGGAACAGCCGAGCTGTATGTTCATGCTGTTGTCAGTAAGGGAGTTTTAAAAAATATTTACCTCTTGTAAATTTTTATTGATCATCAATCCCACTAATGTTAATATATGTATATCTTTTGGGAAAAATTAGATAAGGAGTGAATTTCGTGAAATTTTTAAAGAAAATCCTTTCCAGTCTGTTCGCACTAGTGTTATTGTTTGGATCTATATTGCCAAGCGCATCGGCAAAAACTGTTGAGAAACAGACAGAAAGCTATATCGACAGCCAAAAGAAACACAATCGTGTAGAGCTGAAAATGAAAGGCGACGGCGATGATGCTTATGAGCTTGCTTTGTTTATTAAACTTGGTTTGTTAAACAATGATGACGTGTATAAGTGGCATGAGGGTGGCTTTGATTCTATAATTGAATCGATTAATTACCACTACGAAAAACATGCGAAAGAAGTTGGGGCAACAGATGCTGCACAGTATCTGCGGAAAGCAATAGCATTTGCTCAAACTGCAAAAAAAGGTGTAAAACCAACACCTGTATCTGGACCGGTAGATGGTGTAAAGAGGTATCGAAAAAATGGCAGATACATTGACCTGGCTCCAGATGGTCGAATAGTCTCTTTTGGAACAACGTAATTTGGAGGGATACTTTTGTCAGACTGGAAAAATATCAAAATAGATGGTGTAGCGAAGATACAAAAGTGTGTAGGTGAGTTTCTGGTTTATGAAATTGGCCGAATCCCTTCGACCAATTTCAGAGTAAGGGTGTATGAGGATCAAAATGGTCGATTTACAGGGGTAACAAATCTTGGACTAAAGAGCCCACTAGATGGAGCCCCTGAGTTTGCTGCGGGTTCTGGAAAAAGCGTAGAAGAAGCTCTAGAAGATACCGTCAACTATTTTATGAGTGAGCTGAATAAAAGAACTGATCTAACCGAAGAAGACTTTGAGTGGGCTGATCCTGACGATTTCTAATATGACATTCACTGAAACATAAGCCTTAGACTAAGAGAAGACCAATAGGTAACTCTCCCTACATAACAATCCCCCTCCACATGTAGCTGTGCGGGGGATTGTTATATTAGACAAGACTAACTTAGGAGCAGCCCAAGAAAAACCCTAACGCTCCATCTCTTTCCGCTTTTTCTTCACCTGCCGCTGACAGGCCATATCATCACGCTTCAGCTGGTGCCCCGTCGCCGAATGTGCGGAAATTCTGCGCGGCAGTTACTGGGCCAAGGACAGCTCGCTCGCCGCTGTTCGGGAACTGGCCGAAGCCACCGCAGCAGGCAAGGAGCAGCTCGAATTCGTCCGGCTGCTCAAAGACGCCGCCGCAATCCGGGGCAACTAATCCCCTTCCCCACGACAAAGGCACCGCTTTTCCCAGCGGTGCCTCTGTTTCAGCCATCGTGAACCGGTGCCGTTACAGTGCCGGCGGCGCTTGCCCCGGCGGGGTCTGTTCCTTGGGCGCTTCTTCCGCGTCCGGCTGTTCCGCGGCCGGTTGATCAACCGGCCCGCTCTCTGGCGCTGCCGTTTTCCGTCCAAACCGCTTTTTGAAAAACGCGGCAATCGCGCCGAACAGAACCATAATCAGCACCCATCCTTTTTTCAGGAGTCCCGCCAGCAGGAGCAGGAAGCCCGTTTTTTTCGCCACGGCGAGACCCAGACCGCCCAGGACCAGGCCGGTCAAACCGTATTCCGCCACGTTGTCCGTCGCCTCGTTGAAGTCCTCGTAACGGTTGCCTTCTTTTATTTTGAAGTTGGCGAGAATTTTTTCATGCAGGATGTTCTTGTCCTGCGGCAGGTTGGCCTGGTCCGTAATCAGGACGAACGAGACGTAGCCCTTTCTCGTCAGAAGCTGCACGTTGTAGTTGATCAGCGGATGTTTTTGCGCGTCTTCCCCGAGCATGGACCATTCCAGCTTGTGGGTCTTTTCGTCGTAAAACGGCTTCACGTCCCAGCCGACAACGTGAATCTGCTCTTCCGGTTTCCGGTCCTTGTTGGCCTCTTCCGTTCCCTCCTTGTAGCTGTTCAGGATTTCGTCCGCGTCGATGTCGTTCTTTTCTTCGTCCTTGATGTACCCCACTTCCTCGTATTCCACGATGACCATCCAGTCCTCGTTTTCGTTCGTCGGAAAAATGCTGCCGATCTCCCGGGGGGACGGGGCGGCACCGGCTTGCTCCTTCAGTTTGGCCGTGTCTTCCTTGTTCAGGTACACGTGATCTTCGGCCAGATCCAGCGTTGCCAATCCGTCGCCGATCTCGACGGACCTGCCGCCTTCAATCCAGTTGACCTGCGGCTGCTGCTCTTCCGCTCCTGCCGTCGGGATGACGCCAAACATCATGATCAGGACGAGAAACAAATGAAGTCCACTACCCGTTTTCATACAATTCTCCCTTTTCTATTCTGTAAAACGAACCACACCATTTTACCACAATGAACCATAATATGTAATAAAATTCCATAAAACAAGACTTTTTGACCAGAAAAAATTGCTTTCCCTCAAAAATGGTTCTTTTTGCCCGGTTGTTTTGCACAAAAAAACGCCCGCAGGGGGCGTCGGCATGTGTGAACAGGCGGCGGCCGGGAGAGCGGCATGTCCCGCCGTCTCCTCCATAACGATACTCCTCCGGGCTGCTTCTACACAGCCCGATGTGACCGCCGCTGCCGCGGTCAAAGACCTCGTCCGCTCCAGCGGTCCGGCTGGAGGCTGCCTCCGCTCACCGATGGAGCGCCCACAACACGATCCGCTCGTACCATTTCCAGGGCAGCAGGCTCCTGAGCAGGCTCATCGCCGCCGTTCCCCGTCCCAGGGGATAACGCAGACGGGGCGCGGGAGCGAGCGCCGCTTTCACCACCGCCGCCGCCACTTCCTGGGGAGGCGGGGCCGTTTCCGCCGTCCTTCTGGACATGCGCAGAACGGCTTCCAGCATGGGCTGATAGGGGGAGTTCTCCCGCATGCGGATGGTCGCAAACCCTTTGCGCCAAATCTCCGTCTTGTACGCCCCCGGTTCGATCAGGACGGCGTGGATGCCAAACGGCAGGACCTCAAGCCGCAGCGCTTCGGTAAACCCCTCGACGGCAAACTTGGAGGCGGCGTAGGGGGCGTACCCCGGGAACGCTGTCCTCCCGCTGACGCTGCTCATGTTGATGATTTTTCCCCGCCGCTGTCTCCTCATGTGCGGCAGGACGGCCCGGGTGACGGCGACTGTCCCGAAGAAGTTGGTCTCCATCTGCGCACGCCACGTGTCTCCTTCCACTTCCTCGACGACTCCCCCGGCGGCAAATCCGGCATTGTTGACCAGCACGTCGATCCGGCCGTACGCCGCGGCGATCTCCTCGACGGTTTGGACAATGCCCGCATGGTCGGTGACATCCATCCGCCGCACGTCGATTCTCTCCCGCACTCCGGCGGTCTCGGCCGTCTGCAGCAGGTCATGCCGCTTCTCAGGGCTGCGCATCGCGGCGACGACACGAAACCCCGCCTGCGCCAAGGCCACACTCGTGTGCAGCCCAAACCCGCTGGAGGCTCCCGTGACCAGGGCGACCGCTCGTGTTTCCCGCTCTACCGTCATGATCGTTCCTCCTTTGCGGCGAGTGCCGTCCGACTGGCCAGCCAAGCAATCGAACGGTTTCTCTCATCATATCCCACTCGCCGAGCGCAAACCAGGGCAAAAACAAGGACGCCGCGCAATCGCGGCGTCCCGACTCTTTCTTACTTCTTCAGGTCTTCGATCGATGTGATGTCCATGTAGCTCGGCACCACCAGGCCGATCTTCGTGCCGTTCAGATTGGGGCCGAGGTCTTCGATGTCCTTGCCCAGTTTCTCGTAGTAATCCGCATGCGTCGTCGGCAGCCAGGCTGCCACCATGCCGTCCACGTCGCCGTTGGCCACGCCGGCCCACATCGGCCCCGCCTCCACCTGGTTCAGCTCTACCTTGTAGTTCAGCTTCTCTTCCAGCACCTTTTTCACCACGTGGGTGCTGGCGATCTCGGAATCCCAGGCGACGTAGGCCAGGGTAATGGTTTCGCCGCTGCCCGGCTTGATGCCCTGCACCCATTTATTGACGATCTCCTGGTTGTTGTTCACCCATTCCGCCGCTGCTTCCTCCGGCTTTTTGCCGTCGGCGATGGCCAGCATCACTTTTTCCATATCGCTCGGCGTCCAGGTGAAGTTGTCCAGGAACGCATACGCGCTCGGGTGCTCTTCCTTCAGTCCCTTGCGGACGATCGTGTGAATCTGCTCCTCTTTCCCGTATACCCCTTTGGGGTCTTCCAGATACTTCAGGTCAAATTTGGAAAACATCCAGTGCGGTGTCCAGCCGGTCACGATAATCGGCTTTTTGTTTTTGACCGCCTCGCTGAGCGCCGCCGTCATCGCGGCGCTGGAGCCTTCCACCAGCTCCCAGTCCTTCAGCTCGTACTCCTCGATTGCCTTTTCCGTCGCTTTCATCAGGCCGGCGCCGGGGTCGATCCCGATGATCTTGTAATCCACCTGCTTGCCGACACTCTCGCCGCCGGCGTTCTGCGACGGCTGCTCCGTCGACGGCGAGACGCCGGAACAACCGGCCATCAGCATGCTGATTCCGAGGAGAACCGCCCATCCTTTGCCCCATCGTTTTTTCATGATTACCCCTCCTGCACGTTCTTCTTTTTCCCCATGTTTTGGGTGATGCGATCCAGCAAAATGGCCATGATCACGATTGCCAGCCCCGCTTCGAAACCGGCGCCGATATTGATCTGCGTGACCGCCCGGTAGACGTCGGCTCCCAGCCCTTTGGCACCGATCATGGACGCGATCACGACCATGGACAGCGCCAGCATGATGCTCTGGTTGACGCCCGCCATGATCGTCGTCTTGGCGAGCGGAAGCTGCACCTTGAACAGCTTTTGCCAGGAGGTGGAGCCAAACGCGTCCGAGGCTTCGATCAATTCCTTCGGCACCTGGCGAATGCCCAGATTGGTCAGACGAATCGTCGGCGGCATCGCGAAGATAACGGACGCGATCACGCCCGGCACCTTGCCCAGTCCGAAGAAAAAGATTGCCGGAATCAAGTAGACAAAGGCCGGCATGGTCTGCATGAAGTCGAGCAGTGGCGTGACCACGTTGCGCACCGAATCGTTGCGGGCGCACCAGATGCCGGCGGGCACGCCGATCACGATTGAAATCAACCCGGCGGTAAGCACCAGCGCCAGCGTTTCCATCGAATGTTCCCAATACCCCAGATTGGCGATCAGCAGCAGGCCGACCAGCGTAAACAGGGCGACGCGCAGCCGTCCGACCTTGTAGGCCAGAAGCGTGAAGCCGATGATCAAAAGCCAGTCGGGCAGACTGGTAAAGATCAGCGAAAACAGATCCACCGTGCTGCCGATGCCGGCCGAAATCACGTCAAACACCAGGCCGAAATGCTCATCCAGATACTGGACCAGCCGCTCCACCCAGCGGTCGAGCGGCAGTTTCGGAAACAGCTCACTCACCCGCCATCACCTGCCTTTCTTCTTCAGCATCGGACGGCGTTTTCCGGTTGACCTTGCCGGCCAATCCGCCCAATACCGCCCCTTTCACGACGACACCCAGCAGGCGGTTCTGCTCGCCGGTGACGGCCACGGGGATGTCGGAAAACGCCACCAGGTCGAACATTTCGTTCAACAGCGTATTGGCCGAGACGGTCGGCACCTCGCGATCCATCACGTCTTCCAGCGTCTTCGCTTCCCGCGAGGCGGCATTGACCGCGTCCGCCTTGACCACGCCGATCAGCCGTTTCTTTTTGTCCACCACGTACAGGCTGGAGACGCCTCTGTCTTTCATCAACTGCAGGGCGACCCGCGGCCCCTTGTCGAGGGTGATCGTTTCCGCCCGCTTCATCACGTGTTCCGCCGCCAGCACTTTGGAGCGGTCCACGTCTTCCACGAACTTCTCCACGTACTCATTGGCCGGATTGGTCAGAATCTCTTCCGGCGTGCCGATCTGGACGATCGCCCCGTCTTTCATCAACGCGATCCGATCCCCGATTTTCAAGGCTTCGTCCAGATCGTGGGTAATAAACAGGATCGTTTTCTGCATGGTCGTTTGCAGTTCCAGCAATTCATCCTGCATGTCTTTGCGGATCAGCGGGTCCAGGGCGCTGAAGGCTTCGTCCATCAGGAGGACGTCCGGATCGTTGGCCAGCGCTCTCGCCAGCCCGACCCGCTGCTGCATCCCGCCGCTCAACTGATCGGGCATGCTGTTCTCCCAGCCGCTGAGGCCGACCAGCGCCAAGGCGTTTTTGGCCTTCTCTTCCCGCTCTTTTTTTGGAATATTCTGCACTTCCAGTCCAAACTCCACGTTCTCCAGCACCGTTCGGTGGGGAAACAGGGCGAATTTCTGAAAAACCATGCCCAGCTTTTTCCGCCGGACCTGCTGAAGCTGTTCGGCGTTCATCCCGACGATGTCTTCCCCGTCGATCAGGATGCGGCCGGCCGTCGGTTCGATCAGCCGGTTGATCAGGCGCACCAGGGTCGACTTGCCGCTGCCGGACAGACCCATGATGACAAAAATCTCTCCCGCCTCCACCTCAAAGCTGACCTGATTGACCCCCACGGTCAGGCCCGTTTCCTTGAAGATGTCCTGCTTGGACCGTCCCTGCTTCAGGTAGTCAAACGCGCGATGAGGCTGACGTCCAAAGATTTTCGTGAGATTTTCCACCTTGATTTTCGGCATAACGTCACCTCCAACGTTTTGTACGGACGCAATCGCTCCCTCTCATTGTATCGAAGGAGGATGGTTCCCACAAATTTGGTAATCAGCGATATTTACGAATATTTGGCGTTCAGAAAAAACTTTACGTACTTTTTTAACTTCATGCTAAGAATATCTCGTATATACTGTATGATATGATCATTTACTTCTGATGGTTTCCTTAGTACAATTCGAATCAGGTAAAACGGATAGAGGAGCTGCTTGGTTTGCTATGGATGCCAAACATGAAGAAATCCTTCAACGGGCTCAGGAACGGGTGATCGAAGCTCTCGCCAAGAACATGGATCTGTACGGAATCACCATGTCCACGGGGTTGCTGTACGGAACCCTGCTGTTTCAAGACAAGCCGATGACCCTCGATGAAATGGGCGAAGCGCTGGGCATGAGCAAGACGAGCATGAGCACCGGCGTGCGAACCCTGATGGAATTGAAAATGGTGGAAAAAATCTGGAAAAAAGGAGCACGAAAGGACCACTACGAGGTAAACCTCGACTGGTACCAGAATTTCATTGACTTGTTCTCGCTCCGTTGGAGAAGCGCCGCCGAGTACAACGTGCACGCGATGAAAAAATCGCTGCAGGAGCTGCGCGCCCTTCTCCAAAGCGAAGAGCTGTCGGATGAGCTGAGAGAACGCGTGCAAACAAGCATTCACCGCATCGAAAACGGCTTGGAATACTACGACTGGCTCTCCCGCTTGATCGACTCGTTCGAAACACACGAAATCTTTCAATTTGTGCCGAAGAAGCCGATGAGCTAGGCACGTCCCCATCCGCTTTTCGCACAAAAGCACCCGTGATGCTGCCATACGGCAGAACCGCGGGTGCTTTTTTCGTGCCCGTCCGGCCGCTTTCCATGCTCACCGCCGCTTCTCCCCGCCTCGCCGCCCCATTCTTTTCGCGTGCCCCTCAAGGACATGTGGACAGCCTGGTGAACATAGTAAAAAGAAGAAAAAAAATACGAAAACGGGATGGAGGCATCCGGCCATGAAACTGATCACCGACGTAGCCAGACAGGCGGGCATTGCAGAAGAAGATCTGGAGCTGTACGGAAAATACAAGGCAAAGCTGTCCCGCGACCTGTGGGAAAAGGTTGCGGAACGTCCGGACGGCAAGCTGGTGCTGGTCACCGCCATGAATCCCAATCCGGCGGGGGCGGGCAAGACCTTGACGACCATCGGGCTGTCCCAGGCGCTGAACCGCATCGGGAAAAAGACGTTTGCCGCGCTGCGGGAGCCTTCCCTGGGACCGTGCCTGGGCATGAAGGGAGGCGCGACCGGCAGCGGAAAAGCGGAAATCCTCCCAGCCGACGAGATCAACCTGCACTTTACGGGCGATCTGCACGCGATTACGGCGGCCCACAACCTGCTGGCCGCGATGATTGACAATCACCTCTACCACGGCAATGCCCGGCGGATCGATCCGAAGAAAATCGTGTGGAAACGAGCGATGGACATGAACGACCGGGCGCTCCGCCAGATCGTGGTCGGCCTGGGCGACGGAAACGGACCGCTGCGGGAAGACGGCTTCCTGATCACGCCCGCGTCGGAAATCATGGCCATCCTGTGCCTGAGCGAACAGATGGACGACCTGCGGGAGCGGCTGGGGCGGATCATCATCGGCTACGACCAGGACGGCCAGCCGGTCACGCCGCGCGACATCCACGCGGTGGACGCGATGTGCGTGCTGCTGAAGGACGCCCTCAAGCCCAACCTGGTGCAGACGACGGAAGGCACGCCGGTCATTGTCCACGGCGGTCCCTTCGCCAACATCGCCCACGGCTGCAGCAGCGTGATCGGCACCAAGCTCGCGCTGAAGCTGGCCGATTACGTGGTGACGGAGGCGGGCTTCGGCGCCGATCTGGGGGCCGAAAAGTTCTTTGACATCACGTGCAGATCAGCCGGGCTGACGCCGTCCGCAGCCGTCCTGGTGATAACGGTCAAAGCCCTGAAGTACAACGGGGGCATCGGCGCCGCCGACCTGCACCGGGAGAATCTGGCGGCGCTGAAAAACGGATTTGCCAACGTGCAGCGGCACGTGGAAAACCTGCGCCGTTTCGGCGTTCCGACGGTTGTCGCCGTCAACCGCTTCGCCACCGACACGCCCGCCGAGCTGGACGCCGTTTTGGCGATGTGCCGGGAACTCGGGGTGGACGCGGCCCTTTCCACCGTCTGGGAAGAGGGAGGCAAAGGCGGAATCGAACTGGCCGAAGCGGTCGTTCGCGCGGCGGAACAGCCCTCCTCCTTTGCCTTCCTGTACGAGGATCGACTCTCCCCGCGGGAGAAAATCGAGACCATCGTCAAAAAGCTGTACCGCGGCTCCGCCGTCACCTTTTCCGGAGCAGCGCTCAAGACGCTGGAGAAGGCGGACGGGATGGGACTCTCCCGCCTGCCCGTCTGCATGGCCAAAACGCCGTACTCCTTCACCGACCAGCCGGACCGGTTGGGCGCTCCGACCGATTTTACCATCCATGTGAGCGAGATCCGCATTTCCGCTGGCGCCGGGTTTCTCGTCGTGCTGACCGGCAGCCTGCTGACCATGCCCGGCCTGCCGAAAAAGCCGGCCGCGGAGGCTCTGCGCGTCGATGAGCACGGGCGGGTGACCGGCCTCGCGTGAACGCGCACCCAACCATCGGCCCCATGGACAAAAACGAACACCGCCAGCAAACGGTGTTCGTTTTTGCCCGGTTTGTTCCTTGGTGGGTATCTTCTGTCCCCTGCCCTCCTGTCCCGTCCGTCAGGCGAACCTGAATGCCATGCGTGCGGCAGCGTGACAGGCTGGGACTCCTTTACGAAACGGCCTGTTCATAGGCATGCCCGATCTGATACAGCCGTGCCTCGTCACCGTGTTTGCCGATCAGTTGAAAGCCGATCGGCAGGCCGCTGTCGGAGAAGCCGCAGGGGACGGACAAACACGGATTTCCGGTAAAGTTGGTCGGCGCGGTCAGCCGGAGCAGCGCCTGCCGTACGCCTTCCGTGTACGCGCCGATCGCCACTTCCCGCTGATTGATATCCGTCTGCAAAATGGGAATGGTCGGCGTCAGCAGGGCATCCACGTCGTCAAACACCTCGTTGAATTGGCGGGTAAGCTGCTTTCTGCGGTGCTGCACCTGCACATACCGGTATCCGGGAACCTCCCTGCTCGCCAGCAGGCGCTCAAGGACTTCCGGGTCCAGGTCAGCCCCGTGCTCGGCTACGGTCCGTTCATGCACCGCGTACGCTTCCGCCTGGATGGTAATGCGCTGCGCTTCGGACAGCGCTGCGAATCCGCGGACCTCCACCTCCCGCACTTCCGCGCCCAGGCTGCGGTAGACGTCGATCGCCCGCCGGACCGCCGCCTCCACCTCTTTGTCCACATGCCGGTAATACACCTCGGGAACCCCGATCACGATGCCGCGCACGCCCTCCCCGATAAAGCGCGTGTAGTCTTCCCGGACCTGCGGGAGGGAATGCGGGTCGGCTTCATCGTATCCCGCCAGCACGTTCAACAGCACCGCGTTGTCCTTGACCGTCTTCGTCATCGGCCCGACGTGATCCAGCGTATAGGCCAGGTCAAACACCCCCGCCTTGCTGACCAGGCCAAACGTCGGTTTCATCCCGACAATTCCGCAGGCAGCCGAGGGAATCCGGATGGAGCCGCCCGTGTCGGTTCCCAGTGCGGCAGCAGCCAGGTGGGCGGCGACGGCCGCCGCGGAACCGCCGCTGGAGCCCCCCGTGATCTTCTCCGGGTTGTAGGGATTGCGCGTAGGGCCGAAGTGGGAGCGGTCGCCGATCGGCCCATAGGCAAACTCATGGGTATTGGTCTTGCCGATGACGATCGCGCCGGCCTGCTTCAATTTCCGCACGACGGTCGCGTCCCTGTCGGGGACGAAACGTTCGTATACCTTGGAGCCCATGGTGGTGCGGATGCCTTTGGTAAAGATGAGATCCTTGACGGCAACCGGCACGCCGTGCAGAGGGCCCCGATTGTTCCCCGCCATGATTTCCTGTTCCGCCTGGACGGCCGCGGCCATCGCCTCCTCGGCGCAGACGGTGATATACGCATTGCAGACCGGATTCTCCTTCTCGATCCTTTGCAAGGTCTGCTGCACCGCTTCCACGGGAGACATCTTCTTTTCCCGGATGGAACGGGATAACGTGAGCAGATTCATTTCCTTTACCTCCACAGATTTTTTCACCCGGCGTCCCGGTTTGCCAGCGACCATCGCCGGGATGCCGCCGAACGCCGCCACCGTCGGCGCCACGAACATGGCGGAATACCCGTATCCGTTCACGAGGACGCCGGTCAGGGTCGGTGCCACAAGCGTCGCGATGGTGGTGAAGAAATGGGGGACGCCGCCAAACGTGCCCGCTTCGGACGGTTCGGTGTCAGATGACACAGCGGTCTCCGCTCCCCCTCCGTTACTCATGCTTCATCAACTGCTTCACTCTCTCCAGATGCTCGATCACAGCCGCTTCCGCTGTGCCGTTTCGGAGTCCGTCGAGAATCTTCCGGTGTTCGCGAATGATTTCCTCCCGGCGGGCAATCGGCCGCCTGAGGACCCTCATGCCGATGCGGCGCATCACGTCGTAAATCTGTTCCGTCATCGCCAGCAGGCGCCTGTTGTCGGCCATGTTGTTCAAGGTCCGGTGAAAGGCAAAATCCAGCGAGGTGAAGTCGTAATCGTTTTGCGCGGCGGAATCGGTCTGCATCGACTCGACCATCCTTTCCAACACGGCGAAGCCCTTCTCGTCCAGCCGGCTCGCCACCTTTTGCACGATTGCGGTCTCCAGAATGAGGCGCAGTTCGAACACTTCCTCGAAATCCTTCAGGTTGACAGGACTGACATAGATGCCTTTGTACGGCAGGGAATAGACCCAGCCTTCCGCTTCCAGGATTTGAACCGCCTCGCGAAAAGGGGTGCGGCTGATGCCGAACAGTTCCATCGCTGTGCGTTCCGTCAGCATCTGATGGTCCGTCAGGGTTCCGCTGATGATCGCCTCCTTCAAAACGTGGTACGCCTGCATTTTTAACGACTTGTACGAAATGAACGAGGATCGCACGCCATGCACCTCAATCGCTGCGACATTGCATATATGATATATGATACAGAATATTTTGTCTATTATAACGAATCGAATGATCTTACGGCTTCACACCGCGGCTTTATGCGCCTGCCGCCAAACCTCCGGCCGGACGCCGGCGCTGGTGCTGGTGCAGAGCGGAATGGGCCGCCACGTTTTCCCCAAAAAACACGCGCGCCCCGCTGCTCCCGCATGGAACCTGGACCATCGGGCGTGCCGCATGCTCATGGGACGCGCGTGAAACGGGCCGCCTCGCGACCGTCCGTTTCCCTGTTTGATTCATTGGGCGTCTACCGGCCCGACAAGCCGAATGCCTCCGCCAGCAGCCGGAACGACTTCCGCTTCGCTTCGAAATCGTGCGTAATGGTGACCACCATAAACTCCGTCGTGTTGTACCGCTCGCTCATCTGCAGGATTCGCTCCTTCACCTGTTCCTTGGTGCCCACAATCATTCGCTTGCGGTTTTCCTGAATCCGGTAGCGGTCATAATCGGTATAGGGATACCGCAGCGCCGCTTCGACGGAGGGGGTACCCTGACTGCCGTCCCCTTTTTCCAGCAGCAAGAGGGACAGGTCGAGACTGGAAGCGATTCGGTTCGCTTCTTCCTCGGTCTCGGCACAGACGACAAAGATCGCCACCATCGACTGCGGCCGATCGCTTACGAGGGACGGCTGAAAATGTTCCTGGTACCACCGCATGGCCTCTTCGCCGCCTTCCCCGTTGATAAAATGGGCAAAGGCGAACGATGCTCCTCGCTGGGCGGCCAGTCTGGCGCTCTCCCCACTGGAGCCGAGCAGCCACAACTGGGGCGCGGTGGGCACGATGGGCGTTGCCCGCAGCCCTGGAAACTTGTGGTTCTCGTCAATCGTGTCGTACAAATAGCCGATCAGATCATCCAACTGCTCGGGATACCGGTCGATGCCCGTTACTTTTCCCTCCTGCAGCGCTCTCGTGGCGAGCGGCATGCCGCCGGGTGCCCGGCCTACCCCCAGGTCGATCCGGTTGGGGTGCAGTCCTTCCAGCACGCGAAACGTTTCCGCCACCTTGTACGCGCTGTAGTGGGGCAGCATGACACCGCCCGTCCCTATTCGCATGTTCGTGGTGACCGCTGCCAGATGGGCCACCAGAATTTCCGGGCTGGACCCGGCCAACCCCAACGTATGGTGATGTTCCGATACCCAAAAACGATGATACCCCAGTTGGTCCAGTTCACGGGCCAGGCGGACGGTCTGGGACAGCGCCTCCGGGGCCGTGCTGCCCTGGGCAATCGGGGATTGGTCCAGTACGCTCAAGCGAATCATCTTGCTTCTCACCTCCCCCTTATGATTTCACGTTTTCCCTCCAAAAAGCAATGAACCAACTGCACCCGCTTGCAGTTTCAGGGCGCAAAGCAGAAGGCAGGCGCCACCCCCCGCCCGCTGCGGCAGGGCTTGAAAAAAACAGCCCTGCCCGTCTCCGCGCATACCGCGAAAACAAGCAGGGTATCGGTCAGCACAAACGGCGAACGCTAGGCGTGCAGGCTCCCCTCCAGACGGGAGGCGGGGCGGTAGGGACCTACCGGGAGCTGGATCAGGCAGGTTTGGCCGCGTGAGGCAATCCCATAGATCTCGTCGCACATATTCGCGTCGTATCCCAGAAGCGGATGCCCCGCCATCCCGAGGGCCGATGCCGCCAGCAGCACATGCTGCACGAGCATGCCGGCCTCCATTTGTTGAATGCGGTATCCCCTGTACCCCAGTGCCGTTTGGAGGTGATCCCGTCCCCCCGCCGGATGCAGGCAGAGCGGGGTTTGAAGCAGATTGACATTGTCGAGCGTCATGGCCTGCTGGAGCGACAGCCGATGATCTCCGGGACGTTCCATCTGCAGGGCATGCGCGCCGCTGTCATAGCGGTAGGCGCCGTCCGGGATGCCTTCCACATGATGCAGACAGAGATACAGCGAGACGCGAGGTTCGGGATTCGCTCGCACCCCGTCCAAATCATTCCGGTAGGCGAAGGAAGCGGTCGCTTCCCGCAGCAGCGCGGCGAGCTGCTCCTGGCTTACCCGGCCCAACACGAAGTCGATCCCCGGCGAATGCCGCTTCTTGCAGGCCGCTGCCAGGTCATACGACAACCGGTTCACCGGGGGCAGGGGCACCGCCCGACCCTTTACGTTTTCGTGCGTCTCTCCCTCCACCTGCCGAAACGACCAAGTCGATTCCAGCAGGGAGGCTTCGTTCATCCTGACCAGCATCGGGTACGGCCGGACCCGCCGCGACCGGACGTAGTGCTCATGCGCAACCGGCCTCAACTCCCGGCACAGTTCGCTGGCCGTGATCGCCTCGTCCCTCCCCCTGTCGGCAAACCAGGTCATCCCCGGTTCCACTGACAGCGGAATGACTGCATACACGCTCTCGTCCTGTTCGGACAGGCCGAGCAGATGGTTGACGGCCCTGTCAAGAAACTGGAAGTACACCCCCGACGAAAAGCCAAACCGTTTCGCCACCTCCAGCAGATGCCCGATCAGCACCCCGGCATCCAACCCCTGCAGCCGGTAGGAAAAGTTATGGTATTTAAAAAAATTTTTCCAAAACATCGTCGAGACAAACACCGTGCCGAAACAAGCCGACACGTCGCAGCGATTGCCGAGAGCCCTGGCGACATAGGAATCGAAATCGCCTTCCCGCAGCAGCACCAGGCGGTGGTGTGCGGTATCGTAATGGTAGATCCCTGCGGGCAAATCCTTTACTCGCAAATACAGGTACAATTCGCTGGGATACAGCGCCCCGCCGGAAGGAAGAAAGCGCCGGAACGAATGCGTTACGCCGCCTTCTTGTTCCGCTCCATCCCCGACAAGCTCCCATTGGCAGACTTTTGCAAGCCCGAACGCATACCAGAGAAAATGGCCGATGTCGGAAAGAGCGGGCGTTCCGGGCACTTCCCGTCCTTCCAGCGTCAGCGGCACTTCCGCAGAAAGCGGGACGACAGGCAGGCCGCGGTAAAGCTTATACGCGAGGGGGGCGTCGTTCCAATCCACCTCCCAGTCCGGCGGATCAAGCCTGTCAATGTCAAAGTGCAGATTGTGCAAAAATGAATCCAGACGCATACTTCTTCCTCCCGTCCGGGATTATGGAAACGGATGCGGATGGGGATTGAGCTGTTCACGTGTCAACGGCTGCCTGGCATATCCCAGTTCCATGGGGACCCGCAGCACCCGTTCCAACCCCTCCAGGCGGGTCAGGTGATACCCGAACGTCATCGGCAGCATCCCCGGAATCAGCACTTTCACGCAGTACAGGCTGTTTCGCCTCATCTCCGGTGTCGTTTGGTCCACCACGATCACGTCGAGGTTCACACGGCGAAAAGCCTGGAGAATGTCCTTCAAATCATCAGTCAGGTCGGCCGACCTCTCCTTCCGCTTGAATGCCTCGTCAAACGTTAGCAGCGGACGGTCCTCATCCAGCAAAAAATCCAAGCGCTTCTCCGCTTGCGGCAAGCCGTACAGCATGGAGTGGTCTTCCATCTCCTGCACCAGGAACGGATCATCCAGCATTCGCTCATACTTCTCCCTGTACGCCTCGAATTTGTCGTCAATCGTCAGCATCATGTCAGCCAACTCGTGAACGGCGCCTTTCACCGCCCGTACCGGGTCCGGATGAGCCCCGGCCGCACAGATGAGATTCACTCCGGTTTCCTTTCTGTTCTTGGCCAACACCCAAACGCTTGGAATTCCGTTCTCCATCGTCGCGTTGTAGAAATACAGGTCGTATCCCCCCACCGCCTTCGCACGCTCGATCATCAATCGCAGTTCCGTATCGTCGACGGAACCAGGGTCAAGACGCGGGAGAGGCAGTTGGGCGTACCACGTCATCAGGAACGAATCGCGCTCCACCACTTCCAAAATGCCGTAGAAGATAGCTTCCTCCAAACTTCCGCCCAAGGCGCATCCGTTGGACGTTTCATAGACGAAGCCGTCCCCGTAATCCAGACTGTAATAGGCCAGCAGTTCCGGAACCAGAATCGGACGCTCCTGCATAAAGGAATAGCCCCATACCCAATGGATCGGGCGGTCAGGATCAAACGGTTTGAACGGAAAATCGGGCCGCGCATACTGTTCCTTGGCGTGCACCCCTACCGTGAGAGGGTTGAGTGCCTGATCGGCAAGGTTGCGATAGCTGTCGTGTACGACCGTCCGTTTGCCGCGCGGTTCCAAACCGCAGTACCGCTCCAATCCCTCCAAAATCGCCAACAACTCGCTTTCCGCGAAGGAATGAGTCCGACCCGCCGTCGATTCGTCCCCCGTAAACAGCGGCAGATTGACGCTGACAACGGCAAACGGCGACTCGAAGTTATTCCGTTTCCCATTGACCAATCCCGTCCGGTAATCCAGATAGTCCTTGCCCAGAACGTTCTTCAGCTCATCCATCGGACGGCAGCGGTAACTGTCGGCACTGATCTTCGGACTGGGCGCGAGCGAAATCCGCGCCGCCATCGGCGAATCGTCGGGCAATCGACCGCATACCGGACACAGCGGGTCGGGCAGAAAAAAGTGACGCGAGCTCTCCAACGTTTTCAGGTTGATCAGGCAGACGCTTTCTTCCAGGTGGGCCTGCCTGCCCTGCAGCACCCTTTCGGCCTCGGCGACGAGCAGGTGAGCTGTCTGCAGCATCCCGGTCCGCGACGCCCACGGGTCACGCGGCATCCCCCCGTGTTCCGCCAGCGTCCGTTTCCATTCCCACATCTCGCTGCGGTCCCTTCTCGCCACGACGCGCCGCAGGTCCGCACACTGGGAGCACCCCGGCGTACCCGGGTGCACCAGCGGTCCGACCACACCCTCGCCACATGCGGCAAAGCCCCGCAGCCAAGGGATGCCGGCCGGCTGAAACAACGCTTCCGCCTCGTAATGAACGGAAGGCTCCCAGGTATCATGCAAAACCAGAGCCAGGTCCGCCGATTCCGGTATTCCGGTTTTTCCATCGGCATGACGAACGATCCGGTATCGGGAGGACAATTCCTTGCTCACGAAGTCGGCCAACAGCCCTTCTCCAACAACAACCACACCAGCACTCACCGGGACTCCTCCTCTCGCACCAGCACGCCAAACACCCCTGCCAACTCCTCTTGCAAGAACGGCTCCCGCGCCAGATCGCAGACCAGAAGCCGCTTGCGGTTTCGTTGTAACACCTGCAGAGCGGACTGCACAACCTCGACATGATCGTCCGCTTCACACGCGGGGATCGCAAGACTTTGCGGTGCCTTGTCTGCCAGCAGCACGGCTGAAACCTCCACCGCCTGCATCCCGGGACGCGCCGCTTGGTTTTGCGCCTTCAGCAGCGCCTGCTGCAGCGACTGCCGCAGCGCTGAAGTCACTTGGAATCCCACGCTGCCATACCACCGGCCGTTCATACCGGCCCACACCACAGGGAACCCATAGACGTCCTCTCCCAAGCCGATCAGCGGAGCTCCCTGCATCGTGGTCAACGCCTGCAAATAATACCGGCAGCGCTCATCTTCGACCGTCTCCACCCGCACCAAAGAGATGCGCGGCTTCTCATCCGCGTGTCTCTTCCTCAATGCCTCGGTCAAACACTTCTGCAGTCCCCGGCTTACGCCTTCTGCAGCCGTTTCCCCCGCTCCGACGCCGACCCATTCATCCGGTTGGATCATGCTCCTTCCTGCCTCCTGCTCGGCGGGAAGCGTCGACGCGAGCCGATCAACCATTCGCGACACGTACGCTTCGACCCCGGTCAGTCCCGCTTCCCGCCGCGCCTCCTCATGCGTCAACCCTGTACAAACAACCGCCGGCAGCAGCCGAGCCGGTCCTTCCGACAGCGGATCGACAGCCTGAACCACGCACTGTGCCAACGGAATCTGCCGGGTGTCCAACGGATCCCACACATGCAAAATGCCGGTTTCCGGCGATGTCAGCTGGCTGAAGTACGGAATCAATCCGTCCGATTCCCGCCTCGTGGAATCCCGTTCGAGCCGCAGATCTGAAACGTGGACCCAGTGCACCGGTTCGTATCCGGTCACCAGCGGATGGGGCAGGAACGAATGCCAGCTTCCTTCCAACGTCTCCAGGTTCAAGAGAAAGAATTGCGGTTCCCGTTGGAATACGCCCGTTGCCGTTTTGAACCATTCGAACACCATGACATTCGCCAGCATGGCTCCCGCGGTGGAGGAGAAGGCGTGCTGCTTCGGGTCTTTGCGCACCGCCGACAGGTGCAGGCGGCGCCACGCCGACTCCCAACATCCCGCACTGTCCGGATGCACCAGCGGACCGGCCATCCCTGTCTCATGGATGCACAGGGCCGGGAGGAACACCTTTTTTTCCTGCCTGCAGACGTCATGCAGAACCCGCAGTTCCTCGACATCCCCCTTCTCTGACACGTACAGGATCGCATCGAACGGCTGCACAAACTCCCGCCAGGAAATGACGCCCCCTTTTTGCAGCGAAATGTCCTCCAGCGATACCTCAGGGTCCTCTTTTCGGGCATGTTCCGCCAGTTCCGCCAACCGCTGCCGGTTTGTGACTGCCTCATCCGTGACCAGTACGTGCAGCCTTGGCAGTCCCGATTCCAACAACGCCGCTACCAGCGAGAGCAGTAACGGGCCGGCGCCCACCGCTGCCACCCTGGACTGACGATACGTCTGAAAGCGGTAGGCACCCGAATCCCCGAAACTGTTCAAAAATTCGATTTGCTCCGCATATCGTTTGCGTATCTCTTCCGGCAGTTGATGCGGCCGATCCCGGCTTACATCCCGGACAAAGCCGTTTTGGTACAGCACCTCTGCAATTTCATACACCCGGTCCCGGTATGGGGCCGGCAATCCGTCCGTCAACTCCTCCAGCGTGTGCTCGCCGTTTAACACCGGCATCAGTTTTTCAATCCACTGCAGGATCGTCCTGCCTTCCATGTGAAACGAGCCGATGTTGTTCCGAAAATACACACCGCCGGATGGATCGGGGAGAAAAAACGTGTCTCCCTTCACTTTCAGACGCATCGATGGCTTCAAACTTGTCATACCATGCTTCCTCCCGTCAGCTGTTCTGAAATCCGCAACCATCCCTCAACACACTCCGTGTTAATCATATGTACCGCTATTTGTCCCTCTTGCCTACTTTGTTGAGAAGTCCCCTCCACGCCGACAACTTCCGTGCCACGAGACAAACAGACCGGTCACATGCAGCCGAAAAAAAGCCGAAACCCTTGCAATTGAAGGGTTTCGGCTCTCCTGTCAAACGATCACAAACCTCTGTCTTCACCAGGTTAAAAGCATCGTCCGCACCGGGGGCCAAAGCAATTGTGGCAGCGTGGGAAAAAGCAATTGTGGCAGCGCGGGAAAAAGCAATTTCGGCAGCGTTGAAAACAATTTCTACAGTTTCTGCAGCGTCCCCCACATTGCCCGCAATTGAATTGGGCGTAATCGTAGTCCGGATTCTCATAGGGAACCATCTCGCTCGCATGAAACTCATCCGCTTCTACCTTTTTGATTTCTTTTTTAAAATCGTCCAATTTGATACCCTCCATTCATGAATTGATCTGGATGTTTCATCACCGAAAATGTGTCCGTCAGCGCACCGGACGCTATGCGGCCGCTGCGGACGTGCAGCGCTCGCGCTCCCTGCCACAACCGTCAGGAACTGACGTAATCAAAGCTGTCCTCGTAGGAGTCGTACACGTCGTAGTAGCCTCCGTACGGGTCAACATAATCAACGTAGTCCAAATAATAGTCATAGAATGGCTCCTGGTAGACAACCGGCACGTAGGACAGATAGGGCGGATACGGGACATGATATGGGTGGGGCCATTGATACCATTGCGGAGAAAACGCGGCTGTGCCGTAAGACTTATGGCCATGGTGGCTTTCAACGGGTGTGCTGCTCAATGAAACCTTTCCCCTTTCACCATCATTCTGTTTTTCGCTACAGTGCACATTATTCCGGTTCCCCGAATTGGTTGCTTGCCCATACCAAAATGGGCGGTTCCCTATTGGAAGAGGAAACCGCCTTGTCCATAAGCAAAAAAGCCACTCCAACACAAAGGAGTGGCTTTGAATGGAATCAATGATGCGGGAACACCGAACGGCGCACCCGCTACGCACTACTCGTAACGCAGTGCGTCAATCGGTTTCAACCGTGCGGCTTTTCGGGCCGGGTACACCCCGAATATCACGCCGACAAGCACGGAGGAAAGGAACGCGTACAGCATCGGAGACACACTGACCGACGTCGCTATGCCGGCGAATTGGCGCAGGGCGAAAGCCGCCCCGATCCCCAGGAGAATGCCGATGATTCCCCCCAGCAAGCTGATGGTCACGGATTCGATCAAAAACTGCCGTTGAATGTCCCAACGGGTTGCCCCGAGCGCTTTGCGGATGCCGATCTCACGCGTTCGTTCCGTCACCGAAACCAGCATGATGTTCATGATCCCGATGCCCCCGACCACCAGCGAAATCGCCGCAATGCCGGACAACAGGGCGGTCATCACACCGGTAACCCCTTGGGCCGTACTGAGGATTTCCGATTGGGACCGGATTTGAAAATCGTTTTCCTTGTTCGGCCGCAGGTTGTGCTGGGCCCTCAGCGTCAACTGAACGTCAAACTGCGCCTGGGGCAACGCCTCCGCGGAGACGGCCGACACGTAAATGCTGCCCACGTGCCTGCCTCCGGTCAGCCGGTTCATCGCTGTCGTAATCGGGACAATCACTTTGTCGTCATTGTTGGTCATTCCCGTGCTGCCCTGACTTTTCAAGATGCCGATGATTTGAAACGGAATCCGGTTGATCTGGATGGTTTGCCCGATGGGGCTGGCATTGCTGTCACCGAACAAATTGGCGATCACGTCCGGGCCCACAACCGCCACGTTTGATTGTCTCTGCACTTCCAGCCGGTTAAAGAACCGGCCCTGCTGCACCTGAACGTTCCGCACCTGGGGATACGATTCATTGGTGCCTTCGATCGAGGTCGCGTAGTTTTTGTTCCGCCAGACTACCTGAGCCCGCCCCGTCACACTGGGCGCAACCGCCGCGATGGAGCTGTTTTGGGCGAGCGCTTCACTATCCGCCAGCGTCAAGGTGTTTAACGAACCGGCGCCCAGATTGATTTGCCCCCGGGCAGTCTGGCCGGGTGTCACAATGAGCAGGTTGCTCCCCAAGGCGTTGATTTGCGACGCCACGTTGGCGGAAGCGCCCTCTCCGATGGCCACCATCGCAATGACGGCCGCCACCCCGATCACGATGCCGAGCATGGTCAAAAACGAGCGCAATCGGTTTGTTTTGATACTGCGTAAAGAGACGCGCAGGCTTTCCGCGAAATTCATACCTTCACATCCTCAAGGTTGGCCCGTCTTCGATGGTCAACCGCTTCATTTGAGATGATCTGCCCGTCACGAAAGCGAATGATTCGCTTGGCATGTTCCGCAATGTCGGGTTCGTGCGTAACCAGCACGATGGTCTTGCCTTCCTCGTGCAGCTGCTGAAAGATGCTCATGATCTCGATGCTCGTTTTCGTGTCCAGCGCGCCTGTCGGTTCATCGGCCAGGAGTATCACGGGATTGTTAACCAACGCCCGGGCGATCGACACCCGCTGCTGCTGCCCGCCTGACAGTTCATTCGGCTTGTTGTACAGCCGATTGCCCAACCCCACGCTTTCCAGCGCCTGCACGGCTCGTTCGCGCCGTTCCTTCGCGGGAACGCCCGCATACAGCAGAGGCAGCTCCACATTTTCGACCGCGCTGGTTCGGGGGAGCAAATGAAACTGTTGAAACACAAAGCCGATCTTCTGATTCCGAATGATGGCCAGCTCGTCGTCATCCGCTTGCGACACGGGGTAACCATCCAGGTACAGCTCGCCCGAAGTCGGTTTGTCCAGACAGCCGATCAGATTCATCATCGTCGATTTGCCGGAACCGGAGGGACCCATGATCGCCGCAAAGTCCCCCTCCTGGATCACCAGGTTTACCCCGCGAAGCGCTTGAATCTCCTGATCGCCGATAACGTAGGTCTTCGTTACCTCTTCCATTTGAATGACCGGTTTCATCTTATCGATTCCCTCTCATGCCGCCGCCGAATCCTCCGCCGGGGCCTCCCATCCCGCCAAAGCCCGGGAATCCCCCCATGCCGTTTGGCCTGCTGCTGCTGGAGCCGGAGGAGGCGGTGTTCTCAAAGGTCAAAACCACTTGATCCCCTTCCTGCAGACCGGACGTGATTTCCACCCGATCGGAGCTAAAGTAACCGATGGTGACCGGCTGGAAGCGGAAACGGGGAGCAGCCCTGCCCGATTCTGCGCCTCCCGTTCGGGTCGCGCCGGCCTCTCCCTTCGCCGATGCGAGGTACACGCCATCTTTCCCGTTCTGGGTTTTCAAGGCCGCCGCCGGGACGTACAGCACATTTTCGTGCGTGCCCACTTCGATGCGCGCGTTCACGGTCATGCCGGTTTTCAGCAGGCCGTCCTTGTTGTCGACGGACAGGAGAACCTGATACGTGGTGACCCCTGAGTCGGTCGTCGCTTCCGGATAAACCAGCTTCACCTTTCCGGCAAAGGTTTGATCGGCGTAAGAAGTGGTGGTGAAGGTGGCCGGCAGCCCCGCCTTCACTTTGCCGATATCGCTTTCGCTGATTTGCGCCAGGACCTCCAGATTGCCGGAGTCCGAATTATCCATGACGATAAACGGATTGGACGGACTTTCCCCCACATTTCCGTTTATCTGCACAATCACCCCGTCCATGGGCGCTTTCAGGGTTACGTCCTGCAGGGCTTTTACCTGCTGCTGCCACTGCGCCTCCGCCTGTGCCACCGCGGCTTGTGCGGACTGCACGGCCGAGGGGTCCGGCCCCGCTTTGGCTTCCTGCAGGTCGGCTACCGCCGTTTCGTACGCGGCCCGCGCCTGTTCCAGGTCGCTCCTGGATTTCGCTTGTGTCTGGCTGCGGGCCAGCACGGCGCTGTTGTACTCGAGCTGCGCCTGGTCCAAACTGCTCTTGGCTTGATCGAATTCGCTTTTCGAAATGATACCCTGACTGTACAGGGCGCTTTGCGTGTTGTAGGTCTTTTGCGCGTTTTGCAGGTTGGCTTTGGCCTTTTCCAGGTCGTAATCAGCCTTTTTTGTGTCGAACCCGCTTTGGGCCGCGTCCAATGCGGCCTTCGCCTGGTTTACCTTCGCCTGCAGCGCGTTGATTTCCGCCGCGGTCCTGGGCTTTGTCACTTCGGCCAAATGGGCCTTTGCAGACAGGAGGTTGGCTTCCGCATTCTTCACCTGTACGCGGGCTTCGGAATCGTCCAGCTCGGCCAGCACTTGTCCGGCCTTGACACGGTCGCCAATTTTCACGTGGATCGATTTGATGACCGCGCTGCTGCTCGCAGCGGATAGCGAAACGCGCTTGGAGGCCTGCACGGTTCCCGATGCGGAGACCGTTTCCGTTACGTTCCCCCGCTTGACGGTTTCCACTCGCATCACGGAGGCGGCGCTTTGCGGAGACGTCCATTTCTGGTAGGCAAAGATTCCCGCCCCGCCCAACAGGACAGCGATCAAACCGATCACCACGATGTGTCTTTTGTTTTTTCTGGGCAAGAACAGCGCCAGATTTCTCTTGGCATACTCACTCACGCGGCATTCCCCCTACACGTATCTGACAAGTCCTACCCGCTCATTATAGGCAGCAACGGTGAAAAAACGGTGAAAAGGGAGACGCCGTCCTGATCCGAAGCGGCCGAAAGCATTTTTTCACCCATTTTTCATTGAAACCGTGTAGCATGGAGAGAATAATGAAAAAAGACACCATTTCATGTTTTTGGCAAGGAGTGTCTCCTTTGAATATTTTGCTGGCCGAAGACGACATTCGACTGGGTGAACTGATCGTGTACATGCTGAAGAAAAAAGGAGGCTATCAGGTTGAATGGGTGACACAGGGAGACGATGCCTTCGACTATGCCCTGCACGCCCACTTTGACATCCTGATTCTGGACTGGATGCTGCCCGGGGAAGAAGGGGTGCGTGTAGCCAGCCGGCTGCGCCAGCAGGGATACGCCGGCGCCATCCTGATGCTGACGGCAAAAGACGCGCTCCAGGATCGCATCGAGGGGCTGGACTCCGGAGCCGACGACTACCTGGTAAAACCGTTTGAAATCGAGGAACTGCTCGCCCGCTTGCGCGCATTGGCACGCCGCAATTTTGCCCCGATTCAGGAGCAGATCGTGCACATCCACACGATCACCGTCAATCTGACCAACCGCACGGTCCATGATGGCGAAAAGGAAATTCACTTGACGCCGCGGGAATATCAGCTGCTGGAACTGCTGATCCGCAACAAGGGACAGGTATTGTCACGAGAGGTGATCTTCGAGCGCATCTGGGGACTGAATTCCGACGTGTCCATGAAAACGATTGACGCCACCGTCAAATTGCTGCGGAAGAAGCTCAACGGCGACGGCGAGACGGAGATTATCCAATCCATTCGCGGGGTGGGATACAAACTTGATGATTGACTGGTTCTCGCGTCGTCGTTTTTGGAAAAAGGATCTGTTTGTGCACACACAAAACCGGCTGACCGTCCAATACAGCATTTTACTCATGGTCTTCCTCACCCTGTTTATCGGCGTTGTTTACGTTCTCGTCGACATCGGCATTTCGTATGAACAAAAGAGACAACTGCGGATGATCACCGAACAGGAAGTCAAGCTGATGGAAGAGGCGCTGCGAGACGGCAGCCTGAGCCAGGAAGAGTACGACAATCTCAATCGGGTTCGGGAAAGCCGGAATCAATTCTTTTACTATGTGGTGGACGCAAACGGACAGCTCCTGTTTGGCGACGAATTCATCCCCCGGGCCAAGCCGCAGATCCTGGAGCTTGTCCGGGGATGGATTCCCGCCGCCAACGAAGTCCGGTACGGGACCGTGACCGTTCCGCCTCCACCCCGGCGAGGAAAGCCGCTGCCGCCGATGGACGGGCGGCTCGAGCTCATGATGACGGGCCGCCCCGTTTTTCAGGGCGTGCAGATGAAGGGGATCTTCTACACGGGAATCGACATCTCGTTTACCAACCATCTCCTCAAACGGCTGCTCACCATATTGACGGCCTTGGGCATCTTGTTTCTGGGGATCGCGCTTTTGCTCAGCTATTTCATGTCCAAGCGAGCCATGATCCCGATTCGTCGGTCCTTTCAGCGTCAACGGGAGTTTGTCGCCGACGCTTCGCACGAGCTGAGGACCCCGCTCAGCATTTTGCAGTCCTCTCTGGATGTGTTCGAAATGGAAGAAGGCGAGCAGCTTTCCGCTTTTGGGCGAAACGTCCTGTTCAACATGAAAGATGAGGTCAGACGGATGACCAAACTGGTGAGTGATTTGCTGACGCTGGCGCGTTCCGATTCCGGCCACCCCGATCTGCAATGCGAATACGCCGACGTGATCCCTTCCGTCGAACAGATGATGCGGTCCACGCAAACCGTGGCCGCCTCAAAGAAGATCGCCCTGAAGCTGGATGCGCCGCCGGCGGTGATGGTGTACGGCGATCATGAACGGATCAAACAACTGCTGTATATCCTGCTGGATAACGCCATCAAGTACACGCCCGGCGGCGGGGAAATCCAGGTAACCCTCTCCGTTGACGAAACGGAGAATCCCCCCGTCTTGTGCCTCTCCGTCCGGGACACCGGCATCGGCATCCCGCCTGAGGAGCAGAACCGCATCTTTGATCGGTTTTACCGGGTCGACAAAAACCGGTCGAAACAAATGGGAGGAACAGGCCTGGGGCTGGCCATCGCCAAATGGATTGTGGAAGCCCATCACGGCACGATCACCGTGGCGAGCACCCCCGGAAACGGAAGCACCTTCACCGCCAAAATCCCGCTGCATACCCCCAAAGCGTAACGGCTGCGTTGCGCTTTTTCTTTTCATACGGCATCACAGCCGGCGGAAAAACGATTCACGCCTCAAACAGCGGCCCCGACGACGAAAAAAGTTCACGCCCTTGTTCCCCCGGAAACAAGAGCGTGAGCGTGGGCATGTTATTGACGCTGCGCCGGAGCGTCTTGCGATGCCATTACCCCGACAACCGGTTGACAATCACCACATCCAGATTTTCCTGCAGGTCAACCTTGTACGGGAAGGGGACGACCGAACCGTCCGCTTCCTGAATAACGGTGACCACGGGCCTGTGGGCCAACCCCGAATGCACGGAAGAGACGACGCCGATCTGGCCATTGCTCAGCATGACCTTGCTTGCTACCGGATAAATCGAGATATGGGTGAGGAATAGTTTGACCAGTTCCAGGTCAAAGAAATAGTTCCCCGCGGCAGCCAAATATTCGCTCGCTTCGGCGGGCGTGTACGGCTTCCGATGGTACCGCGGCGAGATCATCGCATGGTAGACGTCGGCAATGGCCACAATCTGGGCGTATTCGTGAATCTCCCCTTTTTTCAGTTTGTGGGGATACCCGCTGCCGTTGTATCGTTCGTGGTGCTGGAGCGCGCACAGCGCCGAACGCTTGGGAACATCCTCCCGCTTCACCAGCTTGTTGTACCCCGCCGCTGTATGGTACTCCAGCACTTTCTTTTCCTCCGGCGTGAGCGGACGGTTCCTTTTGATCAGTTCGGCGGGAACGTCCAGCATCCCGCAATCAAACAGGAACGCTCCAAAAACGAGTTCATACAGTTTGTGGCGATCGTATTGCTTTACCGTCCCCAGCATCCCTGAGAGCACCGCCACATTGATGGAATGGTCAAACAAGAATGGGTCCTTTACGTACATGTCTGCCAACTGCCCGAGCAAAAATTCATGGCGGACCAGCTCCTCCAGGATGCTTTCGAATACGTGCACAAAACGCGCTTCGATCACGGGAACGGACATCCGTCCTCGGACTTTGTCGGAATTCGCCAAATGGCTCAAGGTATGATACACCTTTTGAACCGATTCCGAACGGTCGTGAACCTGCACCGCCGGGCGTGGACGTTGGGGCTTTTCTTCCTGCTCGTCGATGACGACCACCGTTTTGATCCCCATCTTCCTGATCTTTTTGATGTACCCCTCCGTCAACTCCGTTCCTGCCTCAAGCAGTTTCACCCCATTCGGCAGCGTGACGGGTTGAGCAAGAACACTGCCGATCATCAGTTGCGAAACCGGAATTTCCTTCAATGGCCGCATCATCCATCCCCCCTCGCTCCTAACGCAACCGCGAAATTCGACAAAAAATCACAAATACAAACAGTACATGTTAAAATTTGTCGTACAATGTAGATTATACGACACTTTTATAGTACCATAGACCCATGACATTTGGTTATATGTCAAACACAGTTTCCCCTAACATCCCCATTGTTCGCAATCCGTGCCTTGAATAATATCGGCAATCCCTTTTTCGACAAAATCCGGGGCGGCCTTCTCCAACAGCTTGATCGTATGCAAATACCGCTGCGTTGTGTTGAGCTGGGAGTGGCCCAGGTTTTCCTGCACCTGTTGGAGGGTGGCCCCGTTCAGTAGAGCCAGCGTCGCATTGGTATGCCGGAGCCAATGGGGCGTAACTCGTTTGTGCAGCCGGCATTTTACGCGTGCCTTTTCGATAATCCGCTCCACTTGACGGCTTGTGATGGGAAACAGTCTGCTGCCCGTGGACAGGCTGTTTCGGTTGGCGCTGATCATGCGCCACAACAAAGCCGGAACCTTGACCTCCCGCGATTTTCCCCCTTTCCCGTTGGGGATCGTCAGCCAGACCGACGACTCCGACGGATCCGTATAAAAATCCTCCCATTTGACAGCGGTCAGCTCTGACACCCGCAGCCCCAGGAGAACCAGCATGAGGCCGATCAGGTAATCCCGTATGCCCTGCTCTCTCAGTGCCGCCAGCAGTTTCGAGAGATCTGTCTTTGTCAGGTAATGATTCATGCTGGTTACCTTGACGCGGGGAATGCGGATGCATGTGGAAGGATTATGGCTCATAAAGCGAATGTTCGGGTCGCTTGCCCATTTGTAGAACGAACGAATGGAGGACAACTGGGTGGCGACGGTTGCGGGAGAAAGAGGCCGCCCGTTTTTTGAAAAGGTTCCCACCATGAGGTGCTGCTTAAATTCCTCGATGTCCCTCCATGTCGCTTCCCCCAACTGTTTCGGGGCAATGAAGGCCTGGAAACGCCTCAAGGACAAGGCGTAATTCTTGATGGTGTGTTTGGAACGGTCATTGACCGACAAAAACAACTGAATGAGCTGGTTGTCCGAATAACCGTGCGCCCTTCTGGCCGACCGGTTTCTTGCCGAGAACGAAAGCGAATTGACAGACATGGAAATTTCCTCCTTCAGACTATCTACATTGTACGACA
>NZ_VKJN01000069.1:0-477 GCF_007197875.1 Brevibacillus sp. LEMMJ03
CAGATCACCCGGAGCGATTTATTATCGCCGAATTTATTCGTGAAAAAGCGCTTCATTTAACGCGCGAAGAAGTACCACATTCCATTGCAGTTGTCATCGATTCGATTGAACGTCGGGAAAATAGCGATACTGTATATGTGGCGGCGACAATTATCGTTGAACGCGATTCGCAAAAAGGAATTATTATTGGCAAACGCGGTCAAATGTTAAAGGAAATCGGTCAACGTGCACGTGCTGATATCGAAACGCTACTCGGTTCGAAAGTGTTTTTAGAGTTATGGGTGAAGGTACAAAAAGATTGGCGTAATAAAATGGCACAGTTGCGAGACCTTGGCTATCGTGAAGATGAATATTAATGCTGTAAAATTTTAAATAACATCGTGACAGCGACAAACGGACAAACTACAGGTGAGCTGCTCAATCACCGTCAACTAACGAGAGAAAGGTGTGATTCGATGCTCGATTTTACCTGGAAGC
>NZ_VKJN01000070.1:0-474 GCF_007197875.1 Brevibacillus sp. LEMMJ03
TCACCGAGAATTTTAACGACAACTAGCAAGTTACCAACAAGAAAACAAATTAATTCGTCATAAAAAACGCCAATATAACTGTCGTCTTTGAGGGATGTTTATTGTTTTATTTCGAAAAATTCTTGCATATAGGCAATAGGATACTGTCATGCCGTTTGGTCGGGGCGAATGTCTTTAACGGAAAGATCATCGCCCCATGAACGTGATTTGCGACACCGCTTCTTTTCCGGAATTCGTCTAGCGAATGGTTCGAACGCGCCATGGAAAAGGCGCGTTTTTGAGGCCAAACAAAGCTTCGTTTGACATGAACGTCATTTACTTGAAAAAATATCCTCATTATCCCTATATTGTCCGTGGGCCAATTTTATTTTTTTAATTCGTTCAGATATTTCTCCAACGCTTCCTCAATCAACAAATAAATATTTTTCTCCTGCAGGATCGATTGCATTTTCAGCTCTTTATGCAAGTCCGTCC
>NZ_VKJN01000071.1:0-473 GCF_007197875.1 Brevibacillus sp. LEMMJ03
TTTTTCCTCACCTTCTACTTTTTCGAATACGTTGTTGGCCACATGAATAAACGTGTCTAAACCGACGACATCGAGCGTGCGGAACGTTGCACTTTTCGGACGACCGATTAATGGCCCTGTCACAGAATCGACTTCGCCAACACTATAACCGCCTTTCATCATTTCACGTACCGTCACAAGCAAACCGTACGTACCGATGCGATTGGCGATAAAGTTTGGCGTATCTTTCGCAAGCACAACCCCTTTACCGAGCACGTTTTCACCAAATTGTTTCATAAACGTAACAACAGCTGGATCAGTGTGCTTTGTCGGAATGACTTCTAATAATTTTAAATAGCGCGGTGGATTGAAAAAGTGCGTGCCTAAAAAGTGCTTTTTAAAATCGTCCGAGCGTCCTTCGGCCATCGCTTCGATGAAAATGCCGGACGTGTTTGAGCTGACGATACTTCCTTGCTTTCTGACTTCATCCACTT
>NZ_VKJN01000072.1:0-470 GCF_007197875.1 Brevibacillus sp. LEMMJ03
CCGGTGAAAAGATGGCGGACGGGATCCAAAAGCCATTTGGAAATGCGTATCGTTGGTTCGTAGACAATGTGACGAAAAAGATTGTGAATGCATTCAGTGACGTCAAGAGTACCGTCGCTTCAAAAGCCGAGAGTATTTGGAATGCGATAAAAGACAAGTTTAAAAACGCTTACGCTTAGTTTGTTGATAATGTGGCAAAAAAACCGATGGAAGCATTCGACAATTGGAAAACCTCCATCGCCAATGCCGCGTTAAATGTTTGGAACGGAATGAAGGAAAAATTCAAGGATGCTTACACTTGGTTTGTTAACAACGTCGCAAAAAAACCGATGGAAGCATTCAACAATTGGAAAACCTCCATTGCGAATGCGGCGCTAAATGTTTGGAACATGATTAAGGAGAAGTTTAGAGGCGCTTATGAGTGGTTTCGAGATAACGTCGCAAAGAAACCAATGGAAGCGCTGAACAAT
>NZ_VKJN01000073.1:0-469 GCF_007197875.1 Brevibacillus sp. LEMMJ03
CCGGCCGGAAAGATGCCGGTTCTGGAAACTTTGTGTTTCACTATAATCCAATGACAAAAGAACTTCATATGAACTCGATAACAGGAAGAGTAGTTGCCTTTCCGGGAGTAATATTCCCTTACGGCCAAGAAATGGTGAATAAAACGGTGACAGATCAAATCCAATGTAAAAACAAAAAAGAATACGGAAAACCAATCTCTTGGTCCGTGGAAGATCACGGGAAATACTATATCATCAAATGTTTGGTGGATGTAGAATCAAATCCATATATTCATTTCTCCACCTCTGACGGAGTGATCGGAGTAGATTGCAACTACAATCATATTGCTTGGACAGATGTTTCAAAAGACGGCAACTTTTTGGAAAGTGGGAAACTTTCGTTTTTGATAGAAGGGAAAACTTCCGGTCAAATCACAAAAATGTTGGAAGCAGAAGCCATTGCTTTAGTGGATATTGCGGTTCGAAAGAA
>NZ_VKJN01000074.1:0-458 GCF_007197875.1 Brevibacillus sp. LEMMJ03
GACCAGGCATTCAAGTGTCCAGCCCGAAGACATAGGTAACAGAACGTACCTAAGACATGGGTGACAACCTCGTGCCGAACGGGTTGTCGAGGGGCTGCAAAGTTTTCTGCTCCAGATCGATATAGCCGAGATCGTAGTGCATGAAGCTGACGAGCCAAATGCCCTCGTCGACTTCCTTGATGCCGAGTTTTTGGCCAGCGAGCACGCTGGAGATGTTGATGCGCTTGCGGTGCATGCAAATGCGGCCGCAGGCAGTGACCATGACGTCGCGATCGTGGAACGGATAGCCGAGTTCCGGCAGGCCGGTGTAGTGACGTGGTGAGGCGCAGTAGAACTCTGCCGGGCATTTCATGGCGAGCGCGTCGTGGGGCCGTTCGGTATTGAACTCCTCGACGAACGCGTCGAAGCGCGCCTGCTGTTGCAAGCTATTGTAGCCCGGCGGCCGGGTCGCTTCCTTC
>NZ_VKJN01000075.1:0-457 GCF_007197875.1 Brevibacillus sp. LEMMJ03
TTTGAGCGCGGCATCGGCGTCAGCAACGTGAATGAGCGGCTGAAGGTGTTGTTTGGCGACCGCTACCGGATGTGGATCGACAGCAAGCCGGGAGAAGGCACGCGGACTGGGATAGAGATTCCGGATCAGCAGGCGTCGTTGCCGGCTGCATCCTGATCAGGCGCGGATGTATGCTGTAAAGCGGCAAAGCGAGGTGTTCCAATGAGTTCAAAACGGCGGGAGTTCCTGGGCATGGCGGCGATGGCGCCCATGTTCGTTCCAGCGGCGGCCTTCGGCGCCAATGATCGGATTACGTACGGGTTGATTGCGACCGGCGGCCGCGGCCGCTACCTGAACCGGAATTTCCAGAAACTCGGCGCGCAGTGCGTCGCGCTGTGCGACGTGTATGAGCCATATCTGGACGCAGCCCGTAAGGAGTCGCCGGATGGCGTGAAGTGCTATGGCGATTACCGCGAGC
>NZ_VKJN01000076.1:0-451 GCF_007197875.1 Brevibacillus sp. LEMMJ03
GGGCCAAATTCTGTTGCAACTGTCCGTTCAGTTTCCGGAGCGAGTTCAACCATATCTCCGCTGAGCCTAACGGCTATGGAGTTTACACAAAATGATTGACAGACCCAAGCATGGCATGCAATGGCTCCCTTTTTGAAGACTAAAATAATGGGTCAATGCTTGTTTATCTTCTTGTATAAACAAAACACTGGCCGGCCAATAGTTTACGGTATTTAGTAATTTTTAATCCTGTTTCACTTTTGGATACATTCATGACAAACTCCCTTTACTCCCAAGTGCAATCTAGCCGTCTCTCTGATATGGCGGTTTTTCTTGCAAAATTTAACACTAAACGCAATCAAAGCATCTAAATTAAAAGAAAGCCCTCGTCCATCTTGATATTATCCCCTTTAAGTAGACAGTAAAAAGAAAGACCATTACTGTTTATTTGGAGGGGATATTCTTTATGGGG
>NZ_VKJN01000077.1:0-451 GCF_007197875.1 Brevibacillus sp. LEMMJ03
CGAGCGGATGTAGGCGCCCGGGTTGCTTGCAGGCTTGACCTCCACGAGGAGGCGGATGCCGGCGATGTAGCCGTCCACCTTTTTGGGGTCCACGGAGTCAGCGTACGACGTCGGCTCTCCACCCCAGATCAGGTACTCTTTCCATGTGCCGCCGCTGCCCGAAACGTCAAAATTGCCCCCCGCCCGGGCACAGACCATTTTCTCTCCCGTCGGGTTGGCCTGCTCCCACTCGGTCTGCTTCTTGTCCGACCAGCCGAGGAGGCGCGAGAACGCGGCCCGGTGGTCTGGGTCGCCCGCCCGCGGGAGGAGCACCCACTCGGAGACGCCCCCGGTCATGCCCCTGAGGCCCCACTCGTTCTCCTTGACCGTGCGGTCGTCCACTGCCGCCAGCGCGCCGGGCTTGCCGCTGTCGAAGTCCCGGATGATACCGGGGCCTTCCCTCAGGTATCCC
>NZ_VKJN01000078.1:0-446 GCF_007197875.1 Brevibacillus sp. LEMMJ03
TTTGGCAAAGAGCCTCGGTTTGATCTTTTGTATTCTCGAGCTTAACGACTTCGCCCTTCTGGAGCTGCTTATCGCAATTGTGACAGCGAGACGTTCGACTGAGTGCATAGACCAGATTTTTCTTTTTCTCAGTTTCAGGTTTTGCAGGAGCCATTTTGTTAATGCAGTCCTGAGTCGCGTCCAGCAATAGATGAATTGTTCGCACCACCAGTGATGGCGGAGCGCAGATTGTGATCCGACGCGATTGCCAGATCAACAGCATCAAGAAATTTTCTGCCGCCGTTTCCGTTCATGTGCGCCGTGTCCCTAAAATCACTGATATTGAAAAGGTTGGGATCGTTATTCAGGTCCAGAAAACTGCAGTTATTTTCAGCCGCCAATTTTTTCGTTAGTGTCAAATATTTATCATACATTCCGGGAGGCATCACTGCCATATTTGCCGGCAT